>NZ_JBTVYK010000040.1:0-66320 GCF_054788135.1 Streptomyces sp. O3 | reverse complement strand
GTCGGCTGCGTATTTTTTTTATATGAGCCCGCCCCACCACAACGGACGACAGCGCGCACGGATGATGAGGGGCGTTCCCACCGGGAACGCCCCTCACCACCGCGCTAGACCTCAGCTCTCACGCTGGGCCTGCTCCCCCTCCCCCTGCACCCGGTCCTGCGCCTCCTGAGCCCCCCGCTGCATCCGCTCCTGCGCCTGCTCGTCGGCCTTGGACGCGCGCTGCGACGCCTGCCGCTCCGCATCGCCCAGCTTCTCCTTCGCCTGCTGCTTGAGCTGCTCCGCCTTGTCCTGGAACTGGTCCTTCATGCCCATGGAAGTTCGCTCCTGTGTGGGTGAGGGGCTTGGGATCAAGCCACGACCAGCGTGGCACGCACGGACATTCACCGCATTTCGATCAGTAGCGCTGCGTAACACCGCCACGCGGCGGCAACTTGGGCCGCCGCCGATCCGGCACCGCCGAGTAGTCGGGCGGATCCGCCGCGGGATGCCGCTCCAGCCGGTCCAGAGCCACCCGCACCGCGTCGTCGAGCTGCGCGTGCCGCCCCTCCGCCCAGTCCAGCGGAGTGCGCAGCACGGCCAAGTCCGGCTCCACGCCCCGGTTCTCGACCGACCACCCGTACGCGTCGAACCACGCCGCGTTCATCGGCACGGTGATCACGGTCCCGTCCCCCAGCCGATGCCGCCCGGTCATCCCCACCACCCCGCCCCACGTCCGCTGCCCCACCACAGGCCCGAGCCCGAGCAGTTTGAACACCGCCGTGATCATGTCCCCGTCGGACGAGGTCGCCTCGTCGGCGAGCGCGACCACGGGCCCGCGCGGCGCGCTGGACGCGTACGACACGGGCTGCGCGTTGCGCGTCAGGTCCCAGCCCAGGATCGTACGGGTGAGCTTCTCGACGACCAGCTCACTGATGTGCCCGCCCGCGTTGCCGCGTACGTCCACGATCAGCGCGGGCCGCGACACCTCAAGCCGCAGGTCCCGGTTGAACTGCGCCCAGCCGGAGCCTCCCATGTCGGGGATGTGCAGATACCCGCACTTGCCGCCGCTCAACTCCCGTACGACTTCACGCCGCTTGGCCACCCAGTCCTGGTACCGCAGCGGCCGCTCGTCGACCAGCGGCACCACCGCGACCCGCCGCGAGCGGCCTCCCCCCTCGGCCGAGGCGGCCGAGGCGGCCGAGGTGAAGGTCAGCTCCACGGTGGTGCCCCCCGACCCCGCGAGCAGCGGGAACGGCCCGGTCACCGGATCGACCGCCCGCCCGTCCACATGGGTGAGCACGGCGCCCTCCCGGATCCCCGCCCCGGCCAGCGGCGACCGCGCCTTGGAGTCGGACGAGTCGCCCGGCAGGATACGGCGGACCGTCCACACCCCGTCCCGGCAAACCAGGTTGGCCCCGAGCAGCCCCATGGCCCGCTGGTAGTGTGGCGGGCCTTCGTTGCGCCGCGCGGCCGCGACGTACGCGTGCGAGGTGCCCAGCTCGCCCAGCACCTCGCGCAGCAGGTCGGCGAACTCGTCGGGGGACGCGACGCGTTCGACCAGCGGCCGGTACTGGTCGAGTACGGCGTCCCAGTCGATACCGCACATGCCCGGATCCCAGAAGTAGTCGCGGGTGAGCCGCCCCGCCTCGTCGAAGGCCTGCCGCCACTCGGACGCCGGGTCGACCTCGTGCAGGATGCGCCGCAGGTCGATCCAGACCGTCGAGTCGCCGTCTCCGGACTCGGTGGACGGCACCGCGCGCAGCTCGCCCTCGTCCATGACGACCAGGCGCGAGGCGTCGCCGCTGACCCCGAACCAGTCCAGGTGCTCGACGAGTTCGGTCTTCTTCGCCTTGGCGATGTTGAAGTACTCCAGCGTCGGCCGCCCGGAGGTGTCGTCCGGGTTGGCGAAGGTCTCCCCGAGCGCCCCCGAGATCGGCCACCGCAGCCAGACCAGACCGCCGCCGGCGACCGGGTACAGCGCGGAGTACTTGGACGCGGCGACCGGAATCGGCGTCACCCGGCTCTCCAGCCCCTCGGCCTCCACGAGAACGGCGGTCGCACCGGACTCACCCTCACCCGCGGCCACTCCTCCGCCCCCGCCCCCGTCCTCGCCCACCTCGTCCGGATCGAGCCCGCCCGCGGCCGGCCGCCCGTCCGGCAGCAGCGCGAACGGCGAGGGCGTGGCGGACGACAGCGGTACGAGATAGGGGCGGCAGCCCAGCGGGAAGGACAGGTCGCCGGTGTGCACGTCGTACACCGGGTCGAAGCCGCGCCACGACAGAAACGCCAGATAGCGGCCGTCGCTGGTGAAGACCGGGTTCTCGTCCTCGAACCGGCCGCTGGTGACGTCCACGATGACGCTGGCCCCGGAGCCGGAACCGGAACCGGAGCCGGAACCGGAGATCCGCGCCATCTTGATCTGCCGCAGCGACCGCCCGACGCCGGGGTGCGACCAGGTCAGCCACCCGCCGTCAGGGGAGAAGGCCAGGTCGGTCACCGGCCCGTTGATGGACCGGATCAGCTCGGTCACCTCGCCGCCGGAGTCCTCCGTCGCGTCGATCAGCAGCACCCGCCCGTCGTGCGAGGCGATGGCGATCCGCTCGCCGTCGGGGTCGGCCACCAGCTCCAGTACGCGGCCGAGCTCGCCGGAGGCCAGGCGGCGCGGCGGCCGGTCCCCGCTGGCGCGGGGCAGATAGGCGATCTCGACGGCGTCCTCGCCCTCGGCGTCGGTGACGTACGCGACCTGGCCGCCCGAGCCGAGCATCTCCGGCAGCCGCACCCGTACGCCCGGAGTGTCGGTGATGGTGCGGGCCGGGCCGTCGCGGTGGGTGAGCCAGTACAGGCTGCCGCGTACGACGACCGCGCTGGCCCGGCCGGTCTCGTCCACCGAGAGCCCGTCGACGTGCTGCGCGGCGGGGACCTGGTAGCGCCGCCGCCCGGCCCGCGGACCACCGAGGCGTACGTCGAGCCGACGCGGGGACGCGCCCGGGGACAGGTCGTCGACCAGCCACAGTTCCCCGGCGCACTGGTAGACGACGCGCTCGCCGTCGCTCGCCGCGTGCCGGGCGTAGAACGCGTCGTGGTCGGTGTGCCGCCGCAGGTCGCCGCCGTCCGGCAGACAGGAGTACAGGTTGCCGACGCCCTCGTGGTCGGAGAGGAAGGCGACCCGGCCGCCGACGAACATCGGGCAGGCGAGATGACCGTCCAGGTCGGCGAGCAGCCGCTGGCCGTGCAGCCAGAGCCGCCCCGTGGCGCCGCCGCGGTAGCGCTTCCAGGCGGCGGGTTCGTGCGGCGGCTTGCCGGTGAGGAGCAGGGTGCGGCGCTCGCCGTCGAGGTCGGCGACCGCGATGTCGTCCACCGGGCCCCAGGGCAGCTTGCCGCCCGGCGAGCCGTCGGTGGGCACGGAGTAGGCCCAGGTGAAGTACGAGAAGGGCTGGCCGTGCGAGGCGACGGCGAGGATGTCGCCGTCCGGTGTCCAGCCGCGGACCTTGGTGTCGCCGTTGCCCCAATAGGTCAGCCGTCTGGCCGGGCCGCCGGCCACCGGCGCGACGTGGATCTCCGGGTCGAGGCTGCGCCAGGTCGTGTACGCGATCTGGCGGCCGTCCGGCGAGATGCGCGGGCTGCCGACGCGGGTGCGGTCGGCGGTGACCCGCCAGGCCCGTTGCGGGGCGGCGCCCTCGGGAGTCAGCGGGGCGACCCACAGGTCGTCCTCGGCGGTGAAGCACAGCAGGTCGCCGTGCAGGTGCGGAAATCGGAGATACCCGGCATCGGTAGCGTCGCTCGCGTTGCTCACCCATTCATGCTTTTCCGCCCGGAGGGCCCCGGCAACTCGACTTGAGAGTGACTCAAGACACGAACGAAACCGTTTCGTTTCGCTGGCCGGATTCGATAGCTTCGATGTGTACGAAACCGTTTCGTTCACACCGGGGGGGGTGAGATGGCAATCGAGGTCACCATGGCGCGTCGCAGCCGGATCACGCCCGAGCGTGCGGCCGAGATCTACTCGGCCGTGCTCGACCTGGTGCGCGACGTGGGCTATGAGGCGCTCACCATGGACGCCGTCACGGCACGTACGCACTGCAGCAAGGCCACCCTCTACCGCCAGTGGGGGAACAAGGCGGAGCTGGTCGTCCGGGCCCTGCGCCAGGACAAACCGGTGAACTTGGCGGAGATCGACACCGGCAGCCTGCGAGGCGACTTCCACGAGATGGTCGCGCGCAGTGACAGCTGCCAGATGGAGAAGAACTCCGCCCTGATGCGCGCACTGACGCATGCCGCGCACGGCAACCCCGAACTCCACCAGGCGATGCGGGAACTGCTGGTCGAGCCGGAGCTCACCGGACTGAACACGCTGCTGCGGCGCGCGGTGGACCGGGGCGAGGTCGCCGCGGACCACCCCGCGTTGAAGTTCGTGGTCCACATGCTGGTGGGCGGCTTTCTGGCCCGCCAGCTGGTCGAGGATGAAGACGTCGACCCAGCGTTCCTCGCCGAATACATCGACGCCGTGGTGCTCCCCGCCCTCGGCGTCTGACGCCCCACCCGCCCCACCCGCCCTACCCAGCAACACCAGTACAACCACTCAGCAACGCCAGCCCCACTCAGCTCCAACTGACGCACCGCTCACGTCGTCGGGCTCCGGGGGCCCAGGGGTCTCCCCTGGGTGAGATTCCTGCCCTGACCAGTTACGACCTGACCGGGAGAGCCCACGTGGCTACGTTCCTCTACAAACTCGGCCGACTCGCCTTCAGGCGACGCCGCTATGTCGCCGTCATATGGGTGGCCCTGCTGGCCCTGGCCGGATTCGGCGCCGCCAGCGCGACCACCCCGACCGACAGTTCCTTCTCCATACCGGGTACGGAGGCGCAGAAGGCCTTCGACCTGATCGACGAGCGGTTCCCCGGCGCCAGCGCCGACGGAGCCACCGCCCGCGTGGTCTTCAAGGCCCCGAAGGGCGAGAAGATCACCTCCGCCGACAACAAGGCCGAGGTCACCAAGACCCTCAAGGCCCTGGAGACCGGCTCGGACCAGGTCGCCTCGGTCTCCGACCCGTACCAGGGCGAGGGCCAGGACGACGGCAACGGCGGCGCCACCCAGGGCGAGGGCGTCAGCCAGGACGGCCGCATCGCCTACACCCAGGTCAGCTACCAGGCCAACGCCATGGAGCTGACGGAAGACGCGCGTGAGGCCCTGAAGGACGTGGGCGAGGACGCGCGCGAGTCCGGGCTCCAGGTGGAGATCGGCGGCGACGCGCTCCAGGCCGAGCCGGAGAGCGGCACCGCCGAGATGATCGGCATCGCCGTCGCCCTGGTGGTCCTGCTGATCACCTTCGGCTCGATGGTCGCCGCGGGCATGCCGATCCTCACCGCCGTGATCGGCGTCGGCATCGGCGTCTCGTCGATCACCGCCCTGGCGAACGTCCTGGACCTGGGGACCACGACCGGGACCCTGGCGTCGATGATCGGCCTCGCGGTCGGCATCGACTACGCGCTGTTCATCGTCTCCCGCTACCGCGCGGAGCTGACCGCGGGGCGTGAGCGCGAGGACGCCGCGGGCCGCGCCGTGGGCACCGCGGGCTCCGCGGTGGTCTTCGCCGGGCTCACCGTGATCATCGCGCTGTGCGGCCTGGCGGTCGTCAACATCCCCGTACTGAGCAAGATGGGCTTCGCCGCGGCCGCGACCGTGGCCATCGCCGTACTGATCGCGCTCACCATGATCCCGGCGCTGCTCGGCTTCGCGGGCAAGCGGGTGTTCGGGCGCGGGGCGCGCAAGAGGGCCGAGACCCAGACCGCCGACGAGGCCGCCAAGGAGGCCGCCAAGCCCAACGCCGGCACCCGCTGGGCGCGCCTGGTGCTGCGCCGTCCCGTCACGGTGCTGCTCGCGGCCGTCATCGGCCTCGGCGTCGTCGCGGTGCCGGTCGCCTCGCTGGAGATGGGGCTGCCCGACGACGGCTCGCAGTCCCCGAAGACCACCCAGCGCAAGGCCTACGACCTGCTCTCGGACGGCTTCGGTCCGGGCTTCAACGGTCCGCTGGTGGTGCCCGTCGACGTCGAGGGCGTGTCGGGCGGCGCCGACGCCCGGCAGAGCGCGGTGGACCAGGCCGTGGACGAGATCGGCAAGCTGGACGGCGTCGCGGCGGTCGTTCCGCCCGAGTCCCTCAACGAGCGGGGCGACGCGGCGATGATCACGGTCGTCCCGAAGTCCCAGCCCAGCTCCGTCGAGACCGAGGACCTGGTCCACGACATCCGCGACCTGGCCGGCGGCATCAAGGCGGACACCGGCGCGCAGGTGCTGGTCACCGGCGCCACCGCGATGAACATCGACTTCTCGCAGCGGATGAACGACGCCCTGATGCCGTATCTGGCGCTGGTCGTCGGCCTGGCCTTCCTCCTGCTGATGGTGGTGTTCCGGTCCGTTCTGGTGCCGCTCAAGGCGGCGCTCGGCTTCCTGCTCTCGGTGGTCGCGGCGCTCGGCGCGGTGGTCGCGGTCTTCCAGTGGGGCTGGCTCGGCTCGCTGTTCAGCGTGGAGCAGCCCGGCCCGATCATGAGCATGATGCCGATCTTCATGGTGGGTGTGGTCTTCGGTCTCGCGATGGACTACGAGGTCTTCCTGGTCACCCGCATGCGTGAGGCGTACGTCCACGGGGAGCGGCCGGGCCAGGCGATCTCCACCGGCTTCCGGCACGGCGCTCGGGTGGTCACCGCCGCCGCGGTGATCATGATCGCGGTGTTCTCCGGCTTCATCGGCTCCAGCGAGCAGATGGTGACGATGATCGGCTTCGGTCTGGCGATCGCGGTCTTCTTCGACGCCTTCGTGGTCCGGATGGCGATCGTCCCGGCGGTGCTCGCGCTGCTCGGCGACAAGGCGTGGTGGCTGCCGAAGTGGCTGGACCGCGTGCTGCCGAACGTCGACGTGGAGGGCGAGCAGTTGCAGAAGCACCTCGCCGGGGCCGAGTCCGGTGCGAGCCGGGGCGGCCGTGACCAGGACCCCGACGACAAGAAAGAACTGATCAACGCCTGAGCGAGTGTGGTCACAGGGCCGCGCCGTTCCCCGGCAGGGGAGCGGCGCGGCTCGCCGTTTCGGGGCCGGCGCTCAGGGCCGGGCGGCTCAGCGCGGCAGCGCCGCCCCGGCCGCGTACGTCCGGCGCAGGAACCGCATCAGCGGTACGCAGTCGAACTCGACGACCGCCACGCCCTGCGGCGAGTGGAACTCCATCACCGCCTGCACTCGCCCGCACGGCCAGATGCGGACGTCCCCGCTGCGGGCCGGGGCGCGCAGCCCCCGCTCCAGGAGCTCACGTGTGAAGGCCCACTCCTGGCGGCCGACCTCGCGGGGGTCGGCGGAGCCGGGAAAGCTCACCCGCACCGTGCGCGGGTCGGCGTCCGGGTCGTAGCGCAGGTCGACCGGCAGGGCGCGGTGCTCGTACGGGGAGTCGGAGACGATGTGGGCCAGTGCGTGTTCCTCGACGACGGCGGACATCGGAAGACTCCTCACGGTCGCACGGCTTTCATTACTAAATGTCCCATATATTCCACAGCTCGGTAGCTACCTGTGCCCTGGGCGCTCTTGCGCATGGTTCGCAACAGACACCATCATCAGACGGTTGCCCGCCCCCGCGAAGACGCTCGGGTGGTTAACCATCCCCGCCCCGCCCCCGCATGAACCGCACCATGCGGAACCCGTTGCGATCCTGAAGCCGGAGCCCGCTCATGCACGTCCCCGACGGATTCATCAACGCGCCCGCGTCCGTGGCCACCGCCGTCGTCGCCGCGGGAGCGGTGGCCGTCTCGCTGCGCGGCGCGCGCAGGGAGCTCGACGAGCGCACCGCGCCGCTCGCGGGCCTGGTCGCCGCGTTCATCTTCGCCGTCCAGATGCTGAACTTCCCGGTCGCCGCGGGCACCAGCGGCCATCTGCTCGGCGGGGCGCTGGCCGCGATACTCGTCGGGCCTTACACCGGTGTCCTCGTGATGTCCGTGGTACTGCTGATGCAAAGCGTCCTGTTCGCGGACGGCGGCCTCACCGCGCTCGGCGTGAACATCACGATCATGGGCATCGTGACGGTTCTCGTCGCGTACGCGCTCTTCCGGGGCCTGGTCATGGTCCTGCCGCGGGGCCGCCGCTCGGTCACCGCCGCGTCCTTCGTCGCCGCGCTGGTCTCGGTGCCCGCATCGGCCGCCGCCTTCACCCTGCTGTTCGCCGTCGG
The DNA here is from genome assembly GCF_054788135.1 of Streptomyces sp. O3. Lineage (NCBI taxonomy): Bacteria > Bacillati > Actinomycetota > Actinomycetes > Kitasatosporales > Streptomycetaceae > Streptomyces > Streptomyces sp. O3. The sequence goes on along the minus strand of NZ_JBTVYK010000040.1, from coordinate 58,141 downwards.
CGGCACCACGGACGTGCCCGTCGGCACGGTCCTGGCCTCCATGGTCGGCGTGCACCTCCTGATCGGGCTCGGCGAGGCCGCCATCACCGCGCTCACGGTCGGCGCGGTGATCGCCGTACGCCCCGACCTCGTGTACGGCGCGCGCGGCCTGTCCGCGCCGCTCAAGCTGCGGGTCGGCGGCGAGCTGGTGGACGCCGCGCCCGCCTCCGACGCCGCCGCCGCGCCGGTCGCCGCGCGCTCCCCCCGCAAGGTCTGGGCGATCGGCCTGGTCGTCTCCCTGCTCCTCGCCGGTTTCGTCAGCTTCTACGCGTCGGCCAGCCCCGACGGCCTGGAGAAGGTCGCCGACGACAAGGGCTTCGCCGAGCAGGCAGAGGACCACGCGGGCGCGGACTGGCTGCTCGCCGACTACGGCGTCAAGGACCTCGCCAACGAGCGCCTCTCCGGTGGCCTCGCGGGCACGATCGGCGTCGCCGCCACGCTCGCGCTCGGCAGCGGCGTCTTCTGGGCGGCCCGCCGCCGTCGGGCGAGCGGCGCGGCGAGCGCCGCCGACGGCCGCGTACCGGGGTCCGCCTCGGGGTCTGCCGCGGAATCCGCCTCGGGGTCCGCCTCGGGGTCCGCCTGACATGGGGGCGGGCCACGCCCACCGGCTGTACCGGCGCGGCCACTCCCCCGTACACGCGCTCCCGCCGCACTGCAAACTGGCGGCCGTCCTCTGCTTCGTCATCGTGGTCGTCTCGACCCCGCGCGAGGCGGTCTGGGCGTTCGGGTTCTACGCGCTGCTGCTCGCGGTGGCAGCGGCGGCGGCGCGGCTGCCCGCCCTCTTCGTCCTGCGCCGCATGCTGATCGAGGTGCCTTTCGTCGCCTTCGCGGTGCTCATGCCGTTCATCGCCCAGGGCGAGCGGGTCGACGTACTCGGCCTGTCCCTCAGCGTCAGCGGCCTGTGGGGGGCCTGGAACATCCTGGCCAAGGGCACGCTGGGGGTGGCCGCCTCGGTCATCCTCGCCTCGACCACCGAACTCCGCGAACTGCTCCTCGGCCTCCAGCGCCTCAAGCTGCCGCCGCTGCTCGTCCAGATCGCGTCCTTCATGATCCGCTACGGCGATGTGATCGCGGACGAGATGCGCCGTATGAGGATCGCCCGCGAGTCACGCGGCTTCCAGGCCAGGGGCCTACGGCACTGGGGCGTACTCGGCAAGACCGCCGGGGCCCTGTTCATCCGCTCCTATGAGCGCGGCGAACGCGTCCACCTCGCGATGATCAGCCGCGGTTACGCGGGCGCGATGCCGGTCATCGACGAGGTCACCGCGACCGGCCGCCAGTGGGCGCACGCCCTGACCCTCCCCCTCGCCGCTCTCCTGATCTGCCTTCTGGGATGGACCGTATGACCGAGCCGACCGCACCCTCACCGGAGGGCCCCGCACCCTCGCCGGAGGACCGCACGCCCTCTCCGGAGGACCGCACGCCCTCGCTGGAGGTCTCCGGCCTCGCCTACGCCTACCCCGACGGCCACCAGGCCCTGTTCGGCGTCGACTTCACGATCGCGCGCGGCGAGCGGGTGGCGCTGCTCGGCCCGAACGGCGCGGGCAAGACCACCCTGGTCCTGCACCTGAACGGCATCCTGACCGCCGGAGCCGGTTCGGTACGGGTCGCCGGGCTCCCGGTGTCGAAGCCGAACCTCGCCGAGATCCGCCGCCGCGTCGGCATCGTCTTCCAGGACCCCGACGACCAGCTTTTCATGCCCACGGTCCGCGAGGACGTCGCCTTCGGCCCCGCCGCGGCCGGTCTGCGCGGCCCCGAACTGGAGGCCCGAGTCCACCACGCCCTCTCCCAGGTCGGCATGGACGCCTACGCCGACCGCCCGCCGCACCATCTCTCTTTCGGCCAGCGTCGCCGGGTGGCCGTCGCGACCGTGCTCGCCATGCACCCGGAGATCCTCGTACTCGACGAACCCTCCTCCAACCTCGACCCGGCGTCCCGCCGCGAACTGGCGGACATCCTGCGCGCGCTGGACGTCACGGTCCTCATGGTCACCCACGACCTCCCGTACGCACTCGAACTCTGCCCCCGCTCCCTCATCCTCAGCGAGGGCGCCATCGCCGCCGACGGCCCGACGCCGGACATCCTCTGCGACGAGCCCCTGATGCGGGCCCACCGCCTGGAGCTGCCCTTCGGCTTCGACCCGCGCACGGCGGCGGCGTGACTCACCGGTGGAGGGCGCGCAGCGCGATCTCGACCGCGAAACGGCCGTCGGAGTCGGCGAGGAGGCCGCGGAAGGCCGTGTCCAGGCCACGCATCCGGTAGCGCACGGTCTGCGGGTGCAGACGCAGCCGCTCGGCCATCCGCACCGTGTTGCCCTGGGTGTCCAGCCAGGCCCGCAGGGTCTCGAGCAGGCGGTCGCGCTGGCTCGGGGTGAGCGCGGCGAGGCTCTGAAGCTGCTGCCGGGCGAGCGCGTCGATCAGCGTCGGCTCGGCGAACAGCAGTAGCGTGACCAGGTGTTCGGCGCAGTACGTGAGGGGGGCGGGCGGCAGGACGCCCTGGTTCACCAGCGACAGCGCCCGCCGGGCCCAGCGCAGCGACTCGGGGGCGTCGGCGATCGGCACGGTCAGCCCCACCGCCCCGCGCACACTCGCCGGAGCCGGCTCCAGCGCCGTCCGGCGCCCGTCGTCCAGCGGGCCCGGAAGCAGGGCGCAGGGCTGGTCGCCGGACAGGTCGAGGAGCGCGTCGTCACCGAGGCCGCCCCGAAGCGGAAGCCCGTCCGGGGCGAACGCCAGCAGCGCCACCTCATCCGGCAGCGGCCACTTCAGCCGCTCGGACAGCTCGGCCAGAACCGCTCGGGGTGCGGCGGCTCCGGCCAGGATCAGACGCAGCAGCCGGCGGCGCTGGGCGTCCCGCCCCTGCCGTGTCTCCGCCTTGGCCTCCAGATAGCCCTCGCGGGCCACCGCGGCCAGCTCGTCCAGGTACGCGATCAGGGCGTCGGCGAAGCTGAGCAGCAGTCCGGGAGGGAGGCTGTAGCGTCGGGCGACCGTGCGGGCGTGGCGCAGCGCCATCCGGGTGCCCAGCCGGAACGCGGCCTCCATCGTGTCCAGGCCGCGCCCCTCGTACGCCTCGAAGCGGCCGAAGCGGCGCAGGGTCTCATCGCGCCGCGCGGTGGACGCGGCGGGCGAGGCCACCTTCTCCACGAACGCGCCCAGGGCCTGCCGGATGACGCTTTCCACCGCTCGGCCGTACGGGCCGTCGCACAGGGCCGCGTACTCCGGTATCCGGCTGCGGATCTCGGCCCCGATCTCCCCGATCAGGCTGGGCAGTTCCGGCCGCATGATCGCGGCCAGCTCGGGCGGCAGCCCGTTCATGGACCGGCGGTGTTCCTCCGGCAGCACGCCGCCCGGCGCTGGCCGAGGCGTGTGCGTGGTCTTCATCGCGGCTCCCACGTCCGGGAATGTGGTCGCAGGACATGGTGCGGACAGACCGCGAGTGGCTTGAAGGGGCAGGGGCGCAACTCTAAGCAAAAGCCCAGCCTTCTCGGGGCTCGGATGGGATGCGGCACAACGGAAGTCCGCGCCCCGCGCTCACCGCGCGATCTCAAGCGCCCGTAGCGCGAGCGCCCAGCCGAGCCGGGCCTCGCCGGACTCCGCCGGCCAGCCGGTGAGTTCGGTGATCCGCCCGATGCGGTTGAGCACGGTGTTGCGATGGCAGTACAGCCGCTCTGCGGCGCGTGCGGCCGAACAGCCCTCGTCGAGCCAGACTCGGAGCGTCTCCAGCAGGAACGGGCGCTCGGAGCCGCTGCGCAGGACGCCGTCCAGGTAGCGCCGCACCGTCCGGTCGGCCATCTCCCGGTCGGCGGCGAGGACGGCATGCGCCAGCCGGTCGTCGAGCGCGGCGACCTCGCCGCTGCCCGGCGGGAGTGTCGCGAGCGCCCGTTCCGCGTGCCGCAGCCCCTGACCGGCCAGGGCCAGCTCATCGAACGGCGGTGAGACACCCGTCGCGCGGTGCACGTGTTTGCGCAGGAGTTCCGTGAGCTCGTCGCTCTCGGCGGAGCCGAGCTTGACCAGCCCGGCCAGGCCCTTGGTTCGCGGGCGCCAGAAGGACCACAGCCCGTCGGCCTCCAGCGCGGGTCCCGGCTCGGTCGGCGACGCCGGGTCCTGGGCGATGACGACCAGGGCATAGCGGTCGCGTACCGGCACCCCGAGCGCGGCGGACGCCGCGGCGGCCACGACCGGGTCGTCGCCCCGCCCGTCGAGCAGCGCCTCGAAGAGCGCGCCCCGCCGGGAGTCCGCCCGGTGCTGAAGCTCCACCGTGGTGAGCTGGTAGCTGTCAGCCATGACGGAGGAGAAGCGGTCGATGGCCTCCCACACCGCCCCCGCCACGTCCCCGAGCGCGCTCTGCCCGACGGGCGACCGGTCCCGCAGCTGGTCCGCCATCGCCTGCCAGATGACCCGCCCGCCGCGGCGGAACGCCTTGAGCACGGCCGCCAGCGGCACGCCTTGTTCGGCGCGCAGCCGCCCGGTCTCGTCAGCGGCCGCCTCGATATGGCGGCCGCTGGAGGGCAGTTCGCCGATGGCGCTGAGGGCCAGCTCCACATTGCGGCGGCAGATGCTCCACAGATCCTCGCGGGAGACCGGGCTTCCGGAGGCGTACACCGGGCTGTGCGCGCAGATGTCGGCCACCAGGTCATCCGTGAGCCGGTCGAGGTCCGCGAGCAGCGCCCTCGCGAGCTCCCGGCGCAGGGTCCGCTCGTCGTCCATGACCGCCAGGTTAGGCATAGGCATCTGCAACGAGCCAGCGGAAGCGACGCCGTCCGTACCCTGCGGATTCAGGTAGCACGGTCCAGGCGGTCATGGCGAGCGGTGGGCATGTGCACACCGTCATGTTCCGGTGTGCGTGTTTCGGTGTGCGTGCCGGCGTGCGCGGCGTCCGTCAGAACGGGCAGGTGCTGCGGTAGTCCGACACCTCCGGGCCCGTCGCCGGGCCCGGACAGAGGGTGTCGCTCGCGCCGGTGTCACCGTCGATGAACCGCTTCAGCCACGCGATGCTGTACCTCGCGATCGTGTCGTTGCTGGTGTTCGGCGCGAGGTGCCCGGCGTCGTTCAGCTCCAGGTACGCCTTGTCGAGGCCGCCGGGGAGGCCGTTGTAGAACGGGATGGAGTGCGAGGCGACCGGCGCGATGCCGTCGTTCTCGGCCCCCACGACGAGGGTCGGCGTGCTCACCTCGGGCCAGGTCTTGTCCATGTTCCAGCCGGTCAGCGCGATCGCCGCCTTCAGTGACGGCCGGTCCTTGACCGCTTCGAGCGAGCCGCCGCCGCCCATGGAATGCCCCATCACGCCCAGCCGGTCGGCGTCGACGCGGTCCCGTACGGCGCTGCGCTGGGTCAGGTGGTCGAGTGCGGCGAGCAGCTGGTCGCCACGGCTGGCCGGGAAGTCCCAGACGGAGTTCGTGTCGATGATGAACACGACGAAGCCCTGCTCGGCCAGCCGCGGGCCGAGCCAGGCCAGGGTGGACTTGCTGGCGGTGAAGCCGGGCGAGACGGCCACGGCGCCGAACTCACCGCCGTCGGCGGGGTGGTAGATGGTGCCGCCGCCGAATCCGACGGCGGACCACCTGGAGACTTCCTTCGTCTCGACCTCGTACCGCGCCGCCGAGGCGGACGCGGCCTCGCTGGCCTGGGCGGCGGGCAGCGTGGCCAGGCTGAGTGACCCCGCGGCGGCCAGCGCGGCCGCCGCGAGACCGGCACGGCGGGATCGGGCGGGGCGCCGGTGCGGTGCGACTGAATGCTTCAGCACGTTCAACTCCCTTGAGGCGGGCGCGGCGCACGTCGCGACGTCGTCACCGCCCCGGTGCCGGCAGCCGGGCGGGACCGGCGCGCGACGTGCGCCGGATGTGTGTGACGCGCCAAACGCTGACAGGCATACCGACCGGCCGGAACCCTGTAGGGACCTCCGGCTTCCTTACGACGCACGGGCGGTGCGGGCGTGCGCAGCCCCGCACAGTCGGCGGGGGCGGCGGTCATCAGGAAGTGAGCACGCGCACGAGGTGGAGCAGGCCGTCGCGGATCCGTTCCGCGCCGAGTTCCGGCAGGAGTGCGGCGACGTGCTCGGCGGCGAGCGCGGCGAGCAGCGCGTGGGCGGTGTGCTCGGGGTCGGGGTTGGGGTTGGGGTTGGGGTTGGGGTTGGAGTTGGGGTTGGAGTTGGGCGCGTCGGCGAGCAGGAGCACCGTGTGCTGGTGCCAGAAGCGGTAGGCCCCGATCCGGTAGCGGGCGCCCGGCGTGGCGGTCTCGGACATCCGGACCAGCGCCAGATGCTCCAGCAGATAGTCGAGGTAGGCGCCGACGAACGCGGCCAGCCGCTCATCCGCCGGGGCGCCGGGACCGAGCGGGGGCGGCCCCTGCAGGATCGCCTCCTGCAACACCCGCTCACGGGCGTCCAGCAGCGCCGCGGCCAGCCCTGACTTGTCGCCGAAGCGCCGGAACAGGGTGCCCTTGCCGACGCCGGCGGCCGCCGCCACCTGGTCCATGGACACCGCGTCGACGCCCCGCTCGGCGAACAGCCTGGCGGCCGCCTCCAGCACCGCGGCGCGGTTGCGCGCCGCGTCCGCGCGCTCCTTGGGCGGCGGCGTACGCAGCAGTTCCAGGGGTGTTGCCGAACCGGACTGCGGTCCGTTAATGTCGTGAGCCATAACAGGACTGTAGTCCGATTCCCTTGGAGGTAGCGACATGACCGCGCTCATCACCCGCGACGAACTGGCCGCGGCGATCAAGGACGAGTCCGTCACCGTCGTCGACGCGCTCGGCGGCGAGTACTACGCCCAGCAGCACCTGCCGGGCGCGGTGCCGCTGGTCCTCGCCGACGTCGGCGCCCAGGCGTCCACCCTGCTCCCCGACCGGGACGCCGCGATCGTCACATACTGCTCCAACCCGGCGTGCCCCAACAGCGGCCAGGTCGCCGACCGGCTCGCCGCCCTCGGCTACACCAACGTCCGCAAGTACCGCGAGGGCATCCAGGACTGGGTCGAGGCGGGACTCCCCGTAGAGACCGCCTGACCGGTCAGGCCCTAGTCCCGTTCGTCCGGCTCGAACCGTACGAACGGGATCGACCGGCCCGCCCGCCGGAACTCCTCCACGTCTCCGTCCGTCACCTCGAACCCCATGAAGGCGGTCAGCCGCCGCGCGACCTTAGGGTGCCGCACCGCGTACCGCGCCATCAGCTCCCCGCCCTCCTCCGGCGACAGGAACCGCGCGACGACCTCGTGGCGCCGGGGGCCGACCTGGATCGTCACCCGAGGCGTGGCCCGGAGATTCCGGTACCACGCGGCCTTCGGCCCGAATCCCGAGGCCACCGTCCAGGAAGGCCCGGACGGATCGTCCCGCGCGACCACCTCGACCACGACCCGGCGCGGCAGCCCGGACTTCCGCCCGACGTGTTCCAGCAACAGGAACCGCTGCCCCAACAGCCAGCCCAGCCGCGCCCGGTACAGCCGGATCGGCAGCCGGAAGAGGAGCCGCCGCCAACCTTTCGGCAACGGCGGCCGGCCCGCATCAGACCCACCCGGACTCGGACTAGAACTAGGACTCGAACTCGAATCACTCACATCGACACCCTAGGCCGGACCGCCGCTCCCTGACCCGCCTCAACTCGCATGCAGCATCAGGCCGATGCCCACCGCCATCAGGCCCGCCGCCGCGATCCGGGGCGCGCCGAAGCGCTCCTTGAGGTGGTGGGCTTCGCGTTCCAGCTGGCGTGCGGTGACGGCCGCCAAGCACCACGGCCGCCGCGACGAGCGGCGTCACGCGGTGCGCTCGCGCACGTCCGCCAGCGTGCCGCCCGCGTGGGCGATCAGCGTCTTGGGGTCCATCGGGAAGACGGCGTACGGGGTGCCCGCGGCCGCCCAGACCGTGGCGTGGTCGAGTACGCCGCGGTCGGACGCCCCGGCCCGGTCCCGCTCCTGGCCCGCCCCGCCCCGCACGCTAACGGTAGGTGCAGGGGGCACGCGAACCGGTATCGGGGCCGGTGGCGGACGCCCCGGCCCGGTCCCGCTCCTGGCCCGCCCCGCCCCGTACGCCCGCCCCGCCCGTACGCCCGGCCGCCCGGCCGCCCGTACGCCCGCGTCAGCTGCCCGCGCGCAGGACCTCCCGTACCACCGGGCCCGCCGACTCGCCGCCCCGGCCGCCCTCCTGGATCACGGCCGCCGCCGCCAGATCGCCGTACCAGCCGGTGAACCAGCCGTTCGGCTTCTCCTGGTTGTCGACCTCGGCGGAGCCGGTCTTGCCGCCGATGTCGGAGCCGAGCCCGGACATCGCCGGGGCCGCCGAGCCGGATGTCGCGGTGGTGCGCAGCAGTCGCACCAGCTGGTCGTGGGTCGACGCGGACATCTCGCGCGACGCCGTGGCCAGCTTCCGGCCGTCGACCGACGGAGCGACCAGGTACGGCTGCCTGAACGTGCCGGTCTTCGCCGTGGCCAGGAACGACGCGACGTTCAGCGGGTTCATCCGCACCCCTCCCTGGCCGATCAGCGAGGCGGCCATCGGCGCGTCCCGCTGCACCGGTACGGCCCCGTCGAAGGTCGGCACGCCGATCGCCCAGTCGTTGCCGCCGAGCCCGAAGACCTCCCTGGCCTGCTTGGTCAGCGAGTCGTCCGAAAGCTCGTCGGCCTGGCTGATGAAGGCCGTGTTGCAGGACGCGGCGAAGCTCTGCCGGAACGTGCCGCCGTCGATCTGGAACTTCTCCAGGTTCTGGAACTTCCAGCCGCCGTACGAGGAGTACTTGGGGCAAGGGTGCTGTTCGTCGATCCCCGCGAGGCCCTTCTCCAGGAGCAGCGAGGCACTGACGATCTTCATCGTGGAGCCGGGGGCCAGCGAGCCCTGGAACGCCACGTTGAAGCCGTCGGGGCGGGAGTTGGCGGCGGCCAGGATCTCGCCGGTGCTCGGCTTGAGCACGACCACCGAGGCCCGCTCGCGCTTGCTCACCTGCTGCTCGGCGGCGGCCTGCGAGGCGGCGCTGATCGTGGTCCTGAGAGTGCCGGGGGTGCCCTTGGTGAGGGTGAGCAGAGTCTTGTCGGGCAACTCGGAGGCCGCTGCGTCAGCTTCGGCTTCCGTGTCTTCCGTTGCGGCGTCGGCGTCGGCGTCCGCTCCGGTGCCGGATGTGCCGCGTACGACCTGGAGTTCGACGCCCGGTGAGCCGCCCGCCTTGTCGCCGTACCGCTGGCGCAGCGAGTCCAGGACCGTGCCGAGCGAGGGGAATTCCTCCTTCGTCAGCTCGCCGCCGTCGCGGTCCAGGGCCTTGATCGGCGGGGTGCCGGTCTCGCTGGTGCGCAGGGTGTCGCCCGCGCGCAGGTCCGGGTGGACGATGGCCGGGTTCCAGTCGACCAGCGGCTTCCCGTCCTGCGGCCCGCGCACCACGGTGAGTTCGGAGTCGTACGCGAAGGGCTTGGTCCCGCCCTCGTACGAGACCGTCGCCGCGACCGCGAACGGCACCTTGACGTCCGCTCCTTCACCCTTGTCCGGGGTGAGCTTCACCTTGGCGATGTGGGCCTGCTCGCGGTACGCGGTCAGCGCGGCCTCGGCGGCGGCGCTGTCGTCCGTGTGCGCGGCCGCGGCGGCCGCGTCGCCCTTCGCCCAGGCGGTGAGGAACGCGTCGGTGGTCTCGCGGACCTCGTCGGCGGTCAACGGGCCCGTCCTGACCCGGTCTTCGGCGGTGTCGCCCTTGCCGCCGTCGCCGACCAGGGAGCACGCGCCGAGCCCGAGCCCGGCCACGACGACGGCGGCCGCGCGGGCGATCAGGGCGACCCTGCTCCGCCCACGTGGCTGGTTGTCCTGCCCTTGTGCTTGCCCGGCGCTCATGCTGCTCCCACGCTTCCTCCGCGAACCGGCCCCTATAGGGTCCTCAGGGTGAGGACCCTATAGGGGCCGGTGTGGTTCCAGGTGCGGTTCCCTGACCGGGCGGATTTCGGAGAGCGCGGGCTCAGTTGCCCGCCGCCAGCACCCTGGCGACCAGTGGGCCCGCGGCGTCGCTGCCGTGTCCGCCCGCGCGGACGACCGCAGCGGCCGCGAGGTCGTTACGGAACGCGGTGAACCAGCTGTCGGGGGTGGCGTTGTCGACCTCGGACGAGCCCGTCTTGGCGCCCTTGTCGCCGCCCAGGCCCGCCAGGGACTTGGTGCCGGTGCCGTACGAGGCGGTCGCGGTGAGCCGCATCATGGACCGCAGCTGCTGCGCCGTTCCGGCGGGCAGCGGCGCGGCCGTGGCGGGCTTCCGGTCGTCGAGCGACAGCGGAACGATGGTCGGCTGCTTGAACGACCCGGTCTTCGCGGTGGCGGTGATGGACGCCACGTTGAGCGGGTTCATGCGGAGCTTGCCCTGGCCGATGTACGAGGCGGCGGTCTCCGAGCCGGAGGACCGCGGCACGTCCCCGTCATGGGTCCTGACGCCGACGCTCCAGGTGAGGCCGATGCCGAAGTACTGCTTGGCCGTCGTGCCGAGCGCGGTCTCGTCGCGGTTGTCCTTGTACTTCGTGATCGGCTTGATGAAGGCGGTGTTGCAGGAGCGGGCGAAGCTCTGCTTGAAGGTGCCTCCACCGGGGATCGAGAACCCGTCGAGGTTGGTGAACTTGGTTCCGAACCACAGGGCGTTCGGGGTGCACTCGGCCGGGCCGTCCGCAGTCAGGAACCCGTTGTTGATGTGCATCGCGGCCGTCACGATCTTCATCGTGGAGCCGGGCGCGATCTCCCCCTCGAACGCGGCGTTGAACGCGTCCTCGCGGTTGTTGGCGACCGCGCGTATCTCACCCGTCGACGGCTTGATGGCGACCACCGACGACTGGGCGTACTGCTTCACCGCGGTCTCCGCCGCCGCCTGTACGTCCGCGTCCAGCGTCGTCCGCAGCAGGCCCGGCTTGCCCTTCTGGAGGGTGACCAGCGTCTCGTCCGGCAGTTCGTCGCCCGCCCGGTCGATCCGCAGTTCCACGCCCGGCGTGCCCTTGGCCGTCTCGCCGTACCGCTGCCGCAGCTGGGGCAGTACGGCGGCCAGCGACGGGTACTTCTCGGCGGTCAGCTCGCGGTTCCTGTGGTCCACCGCCTTGATCTCGGGCGAGGACGCCTCACCCGTCCGCAGCGCGTCCCCGTTCCGCAGCTCCGGATGCAGCACCGACGACTGCCAGTCGACCCGCGGCTTCCCGGTGGTCTCTCCGCGTACCACCGTCAGTTCGGACTCGTACGTGAGCGGCTTGGACTTGCCCTCGTACGACACCGTCGCCTCGACCGAGAACGGCACCTTCGCGCCGACCGCCTCGCCCGGCGTCAGCTTCACGTCGGTGATGTGCGCCTCGCTCGCGTACCCGGCGAGCGCGGCGCCCGCCTGGGCGGCGTTGTTGGTGTATCCGGCCGCGACCGACGTCTCGCCCTTGGCCCACGCTTCCAGGAACCCCTTGGCCGTGTCCCGGACCTCGTCCGCGCTCGGCGGGCCCGTCCGGTCCTCTGACGGCTTGTCCGACGAGGACGACGAGGACGACGAGGACGACGTGGAGCTGATGCCTCCCGAGATCCCGTCGTACAGATTCCAGGCGCCGTATCCCGCGCCCCCCACCATCACGGCGAACACTCCGCCGATCAGGGCGTGCTTCGCCCCGTTGCGCATGATGCGCTCCCCTCCCCTTTGCGGTCACGCACTCCCGGACGTGTCGTCCGCTGGGTTGACGGCGTAACAGTCAGGGGTGCTGGTCTGCACCTTACGGGGTGGGAGTGACCGGCTTGTCGTGGGTTATCGGAGGGTTATGCGAATGGGATGTTCAGTTCTGGAACGGAGTGGTCAGATCCAGCTGTCCAGCCACATTCTGGCCCGCCAGGATTCGGTCGGGATCACCTCGCCGGTATAGAGCGGCCAGAAGTAGATGAAGTTCCAGACGATCAGCAGGACGAGCACACCGGCCCCGACCGCGCCCACCACCCGACGACGCTCCGAAGAACCCGGCGGGCCGATGAGCGCGCCGGTCATCATGGCCAGGGCGAGACAGATGAACGGGACGAAGACGACCGCGTAGAAGACGAAGATCGTGCGTTCCTGGTACATCAGCCACGGCAGGAATCCGGCCCCGATCCCGCACAGGATCGCCCCCGCGCGCCAGTCCCGCCGGAACAGCCAGCGCCACAGGACGTACGCGATGGCGAAGCAGCCCGCCCACCACAGCAGCGGGGTGCCGAGGGCCAGCACCTCGCTGGCGCACTTGTCGGCCGCGTCGGCGGGGCAGCCGCCCTGGCCCGGCTCGGGTGACTCGTAGAAGTACGAGACCGGGCGGCCCATCACCAGCCAGCTCCAGGGGCTGGACTCGTAGCGGTGTTCCGACGTCAGGTTGACATGGAACTTGTAGACCGTGAACTCGTAGTGCCACAGGCTGCGCAGCCATTCCGGGACCCAGCCCCAGCCCGTGCTCGCGCCGTGCACGGCGGCCCAGTCCCGGTAGTAGCCCTTGTCCGTGAACAGCCAGCCGCTCCACGACACGACGTACGTCGCCAGCGCCACCGGCACCGTCGCCAGGAACCCCGGCGTCAGATCGCGCTTGAGCACGCTCAGATACGGCCGCCGCGCCCCCGCGACCCGCCGCGCCCCCACGTCCCAGAGCACCGTCAGCAGCCCGAACGCGGCCAGGATGTACAGGCCGTTCCACTTGGTGCCGAAGGCCAGGCCGAGGCAGACGCCCGCCGCGATCCGCCAGGGCCGCCAGCCGAGCCGCAGGGTGTCGGCGACGCGCGCGTCGGCGCGTAGGACGCCGTCGGCACCGGTCGGCAGCGCGGCGGCGAGCCGCGCCCGCGCCTTGTCCCGGTCCACCACCAGGCAGCCGAAGGCCGCCAGGACGAAGAACATCAGCGGCAGGTCGAGCAGCGCCGTGCGGCTCATCACGAAGTGCAGGCCGTCCACGGCGAGCAGCGCGCCCGCGAGGCAGCCGAGGAACGTCGAGCGGAACAGCCTGCGGCCGATCCGGCACAGCAGCAGCACCGACAGAGTGCCGAGCACGGCCACCATGAAACGCCAGCCGAACGGCGTGAACCCGTGCAGCCACTCGCCGAACCCGATCACCCACTTGCCGACCGGCGGATGCACCACATAGGACGGGTCGGCGGGGACCGGCACCGACGACGGATCGGCGATGATCTTGTCGTTGACGTCGTCCGGCCACTTGACCTCGTAGCCGCGGCTGATCAGGCCCCAGGCGTCCTTGGCGTAGTACGTCTCGTCGAATATCACCGCGTTCGGCTTGCCCAGCTGCCAGAACCGCAGCGCCCCGGCCACCAGCGCCACCAGCAGCGGTCCCGCCCAGGCCAGAGCGCGGTGCAGCGGCGCGGTGAGGTGGGCGGGCACGCCGAGCGCCGTCCACAGCTGACGGCTCGGTTCGGCGTACGGCGGGACCAGCCGGCCTCCGACGCTCGTCCTGGGCGGCGCGGCGTACCCGAACCGGCGCAGCCGTCGCTGCCAGCTCGGGGGCCCCGGCTGTTTCTCGGGTGCCTGGCCCTGCCGGGCGTCGGTGGAAGACGCGGTACTCGTCACCGCGCCATCGTAGGGAACGAGTCTGAGTGATCTCAGCACCCTGACGCTTCACACACCCTGCGAGCCCCACGTGCCCTCCGTGCGCTCTGCGCACTGTGCGCTGTGCGCTGTGCGCTGTGCGTCGCCCGCGCTGACACGGCGCCCGGCCGCGCCCCTGCGAGGATGGGCCTGTGACTGCAACGACTGGAACGACCGCCGGGACGCTCGTGCCCGCCGGGACGCTCGTGCTCGCCGGAACCCCCATCGGGGACATCGCCGACGCGCCGCCGCGGCTGGCCGCCGAACTGGCGGCCGCCGACATCGTGGCCGCCGAGGACACCCGCAGGCTGCGCCGCCTCACCCAGGCGCTCGGCGTGCAGCCGGGCGGACGGACGGTGTCGTACTTCGAGGGCAACGAGGCGGCCCGTACGCCGGAGCTGGTCGAGGCGCTCGCGGACGGCGCGCGGGTGCTGCTGGTCACGGACGCGGGCATGCCGTCGGTCTCGGACCCCGGCTACCGGCTGGTCGCCGCCGCCGTCGAGCGGGACATCCGGGTCACCGCGGTGCCGGGTCCCTCGGCCGTCCTCACCGCGCTCGCGCTGTCCGGGCTGCCCGTCGACCGCTTCTGCTTCGAGGGCTTCCCGCCGCGCAAGGCCGGGGAGCGGCTGACCCGGCTGCGCGAGGTCGCGGACGAGCGCCGCACCCTCGTCTACTTCGAGGCCCCGCACCGCCTGGACGACACCCTGGCCGCGATGGCCGAGGTGTTCGGCCCCGAGCGCAGGGCGGCCGTGTGCCGGGAGCTGACCAAGACGTACGAGGAGGTCAGGCGCGGCTCTCTCGCGGAGCTCGCCGCGTGGGCGGCCGACGGGGTGCGCGGCGAGATCACCGTGGTCGTCGGGGGCGCCCCCGAGTCCACCGAGCGACTCGACGCCGACGAGCTGGTGCGCAGGGTCCGGGTGCGGGAGGAGGCCGGGGAGCGGCGCAAGGAGGCCATCGCGGCGGTCGCGGCCGACGCGGGGCTGCCCAAGCGTGAGGTGTTCGACGCGGTGGTGGCGGCGAAGAACGCGGCTGGAAAAGCCCCAAAGGGCGGTAAAGAGCTATCGTAAAAGGCAAAGTGCAGGACGCGCACCGGGTGGTTTTACCGAGAAAGCACAAAAACAGCTCCAAGAATCGACAGGCCTGGTGCGCTCCTATCGGGAGAGGCGTCCAATGGTCGAAGGGACGCTTTCGTCCCGGACATGCCTGTCCAGCGGACAAGAGGAGCTGGCATGAGTGAGATCACCGGCCGCAGCACCACCGGCACGACACCCGGACCCGCGGCGCCCGGCCCTGCGGCGCCCGGACCCGCGGCGCCCGGCCCCGCGGCGCCCGGACCCGCGGCGGCGCCCCGGCCTACGCAGGCCATCGCGACCGTTCAGGAGTCATACGGGTTCGCCTGCCTGGACTGCGGGTACAGCTGGGCGCAGTCCTACGACATCGAGCACTACATCGACGGCTTCGGCAACGAGTTCGTTATGTACATGGTCAACGGCGAGCGAGTGCCGTCCCCGATAGCCCGGCCCACCTGCGTGAACTGTGGCGGGCACAAGGTACGCATCATGCAGCCCGGACGCGTCTCCTCTGTCCTGGACATCCTGAACCAGCGCCAGGAGGCGTTGCACCCTTTCCAGCACCGCAGGGCCGAGGGCGGGTAGGAGCGAGGGCGCGTATGAACGGCTCGTAGGATTGGGGGCATGAGCCAGAAAGACGCCGCACCGCCGCTGCCGGAGCCGCTCAGGGTGTCGGTGGCCGACTCGCACACCCACCTCGACATGCAGGCGGGCACGGTGGACGCGTCATTGGCCAAGGCGGCGGCGGTGGGGGTCACCACGGTCGTGCAGGTCGGCTGCGACCTGGCGGGCTCCCGCTGGGCTGCGGACACGGCGGCCGCGTACGGGAACGTCCACGCGACGGTCGCCCTGCACCCCAACGAAGCGCCCCGCATCGTGCACGGCGACCCCGCCGGGTGGTCCCGGCAGGGGGCGCGGGCGGCGGGCGGCGACGCGGCGCTGGACGACGCGCTCGCCGAGATCGACCGGCTCGCGGGGCTCGACCAGGTCAGGGGGGTCGGCGAGACCGGGCTCGACTTCTTCCGCACCGGGCCCGACGGCGTCCAGGCCCAGGAACGGTCCTTCCGCGCGCACATCGAGATCGCCAAGCGGCACGGCAAGGCGCTGGTCATCCACGACCGGGACGCCCACAGCGATGTGCTGCGCGTCCTGAAGGAGGAGGGCGCGCCCGAGCGCACCGTCTTCCACTGCTACTCGGGCGACGCGGAGATGGCCGAGGTGTGCGCGCGCAACGGCTGGTTCATGTCCTTCGCGGGCAATGTGACGTTCAAGAACGCCCAGCCTCTGCGCGACGCCCTGCGGGTGGCCCCGCTGGAGCTGGTCCTGGTCGAGACCGACGCGCCCTTCCTGACCCCGACGCCGTACCGCGGTCGGCCCAACGCCCCGTATCTCATCCCGGTCACGCTGCGGGCCATGGCCGCGGTGAAGGACGTGGACGAGGACACGCTGGCGATGGCGGTGAGCGCCAATACGGCGCGCGCGTTCGATTACTGACGTACCGCAAACGCGACGACGCAGCGTAGCGCGATGACTTTGAAGAGTGACGCCCGCTCCGCTAGGTTGCTCCGCTAGGTTCGCTGGACCCGATTCGCTGGACCGGAGCGTCGTCGTGAGCAATTCGCAGGGCAGCCATCGTTCGGGGCGCGGTCATGGCCGCGGGCGCGGTGCTCGTGGCCGCCGTGCGGCGACCGTGGACGCCTTCGCCGTCGCCTCCGCGCCGACCGAGCCCCGCCTTCTGCCCCATCAGGCTCCCGCGCCCGTCGCGCCCGTCGCGCCCGTCACATCCGTCACGCCCGTCGCGCCCGTCACGCCCGTACGCGAGCCGGACGCTGAGCCAGACCCCGCATCCGTGCCCGCATCCGTGCCCGCGCCCAGGCCCGATGCCGCGCAGCCGCCCCTGCCCCTGCCCCCGCATCCGCACCCGCACCCGCACCCGCACCCGAGCCGGGCCGAGGCCCGCAGGGCCGCGCGCCGCAAGAAGGCCGACGGGCGGCCCGAGACGCTGCGCCGCCTGGTCCCGCAGGCCCTGGTCGTGGCGTTCCTCGCGGGCGGCACCTCCGCGTTCGTCGCCGAGGACAAGGCGATCAAGCTCTCCGTGGACGGCGAGGAGCCGCGCGAGCTGCACACCTTCGCGGACGAGGTCGGCGAGGTGATCGCCAGGGAGGGTCTAGAACTCGGCCCGCACGACCGCGTCACGCCCGCGCCCGGCGCCGACCTGGCCAACGGCGACGAGATCGTCGTCCGCTACGGCCGCCCGGTGGACCTCACCCTCGACGGGCAGCGACGCCGCGAGTGGACCACCGCGCACACCGTCGCCGGGATGCTCCGCGAGCTCGACGTACGCGCCGACGGCGCCTATCTCTCGGCCCCGCCCGGACAGCGGATCTCCCGTGACGGGCTGCGCCTCGACGTCCGTACCGAGCGCACCGTCACCGTCATGGCCGACGGGCGCGAGCGCACCGTCCGCACTAACGCGGCGACCGTACGCGAGGCCGTGGACCAGGCCGGGATCACCCTGCGCGGCCAGGACACCACCTCCGTACCGCCGTCCAGCTTCCCGCGCGACGGCCAGACCGTCTCGGTGCTGCGGATCAGCTCGACCAGGGAGGTACGCGAGGAGCGGCTCCCCTTCGCCGTGGAGCGCACCCCGGACGCCTCGCTCTACCGGGGCGCCGAGGTCGTCGAGCAGCCGGGCCGCCCCGGCGCCCGCCGCCTCGTCTACTCCGTGCGCACGGTCAACGGCGTCAAGCAGAAGCCGAAGCTGCTGCGGTCGGATGTGGTGCGCGAGCCGCGGACCCAGCGCGTGCGGTTCGGCACCAAGCCGCGCCCCACGTCGGTCGCGGGCGCGGACGGCCTGAACTGGAGCGCCCTCGCGGCCTGCGAGTCGGGCGGCCGCCCGAGCGCGACCGACCCGTCGGGCACGTACGGCGGCCTGTACCAGTTCGACGTACGCACCTGGCAGGCCCTCGGCGGCAGCGGACGCCCCCAGGACGCGCCGGCCGCCGAGCAGACGTACCGCGCGAAGAAGCTGTACGTCCAGCGGGGCGCCAGCCCGTGGCCGCACTGCGGAGGCAGACTGCGCCGGTGACCTGCCGGGGCCGCTTACCCTTGAGCGGTGAGCAGCCCCACTGATGACCCGCAGGGCCCCCAGGGCCTTCAAGACCCGCAGGACGCCCTTCTGGGTCCGGCCGACATCCGCGAGCTGGCCGCGGCGCTCGGCGTGCGCCCGACCAAGCAGCGCGGCCAGAACTTCGTCATCGACGCCAACACGGTGCGCAGGATCGTGCGCACCGCCCAGGTGCGCGCCGACGACGTGGTCGTCGAGATCGGCCCCGGCCTCGGCTCGCTGACGCTGGCGCTGCTGGAGGCCGCGGACCGGGTCACCGCCGTCGAGATCGACGACGTACTGGCCGCCGCGCTGCCCGCGACGATCGCCGCCCGGATGCCCGCCAGGGCCGACCGGTTCGCGCTCGTCCACCGCGACGCGATGCTCGTGGACGAGCTGCCGGGCCCCGCGCCCACCGCGCTGGTCGCCAACCTCCCGTACAACGTCGCGGTGCCCGTGCTGCTGCACATGCTGGCCGCCTTCCCGACCATCGAGCGCACCCTGGTCATGGTGCAGGCCGAGGTCGCCGACCGGCTGGCGGCCGCGCCGGGCTCGCGGGTGTACGGCGTGCCGTCGGTGAAGGCCAACTGGTACGCCGAGGTGAAGCGGGCCGGGGCCATCGGCCGCAACGTCTTCTGGCCCGCGCCGAACGTCGACAGCGGCCTGGTGTCCCTGGTACGCCGCGCCGAGCCGGTCAAGACCACCGCCTCCAGGGGCGAGGTCTTCGCGGTCGTGGACGCGGCCTTCGCGCAGCGCCGCAAGACGCTGCGGGCGGCGCTGTCCGGGTGGGCGGGTTCGGCCGCCGCGGCGGAGGCGGCGCTGGTCGCGGCCGGGGTGTCGCCGCAGGCGCGCGGCGAGGCGCTGACGGTCGAGGAGTTCGCACGCGTCGCCGAGAACAAGAACGCCGGGAGCGCCGCAAGCGCCGGGAACACCGGGAACACCGGGAGCTCCGAGAACAAAGGGGTCGGGTAAATGGGTGCGAGCGTCACGGTACGGGTCCCGGCCAAGGTCAACGTCCAGCTCGCGGTCGGCGGGGCCCGCCCGGACGGCTTCCACGACCTGGCCAACGTCTTCCTGGCGGTAGGCCTCTACGACGAGGTGACGGCGACCCCGTCGCCCGGCGGCCCGCGGATCACCTGCTCGGGGCCCGACGCCTCCCAGGTCCCCCTGGACGAGACCAACCTGGCGGCCCGTGCGGCGATCGCGCTCGCGGCCCGGTACGACCGCCCTGCCGACGTGCACCTGCACATCGCCAAGGACATCCCGGTCGCGGGCGGCATGGCGGGCGGCAGCGCGGACGGCGCGGCCGCGCTGCTGGCCTGTGACGCCCTCTGGGGCACGCGGACGCCGCGGGACGAACTCCTCGCCCTGTGCGCCTCGCTGGGCAGTGACGTGCCCTTCAGCCTGGTGGGCGGCGCGGCCCTGGGCACCGGCCGCGGCGAACGGCTGACGCCCCTGCCGGTCGCGGGCCCCTTCGCCTGGGTCTTCGCCACGGCCGACGGCGGACTGTCCACGCCCGCCGTCTACCGGGAGTTCGACCGTCTGACCGCGGCCCGGACCGTCCCCGCCCCGACGGCCTCGCCCGCGCTCCTCGACGCCCTGCGCACGGGCGACACGGCGGCCCTCGCCGGGACTCTCGCCAACGACCTCCAACCGGCCGCCCTGTCCCTCTTCCCGTCCCTGGCGGACACCCTCGCCGTGGGCACGGCGGCGGGCGCCCTGGCGGGCCTGGTCTCGGGCTCGGGCCCCACCACGGCCTTCCTGACCAAGGACACCGAGTCCGCGCGACGCGTCGCCGCGGCCCTGACGGCCTCGGGCACCTGCCGCACGGCACGGGTGGCGTCCTCCCCCGCGCCCGGAGCGACCGTGCTCCCCGCGGGCGACTGAGCGCTCGCGACGGCGGCGAGCGGCAGGGGCTTTCAGCGCAGTCCGGCGAAGAGGTCGTTCTCGGGCACGGCCGCGCCGGTGGTGTCCCGGACGCGTACGAAGGTCTCGACGCCCATCGACTCGGTGAACCTCTCCTGGCCCATTCTGAGGAAGAAGATGTTCTCGCCCTGGCTGGCGTGCGCGGCCAAGGCGGCGAACTTCCGGGCGCCGAACCCGGTGGTGTCCACCCAGGTGGTGATCTCCTCGTCGGGGAGTCCGATCTCGGCGATCGCGTCGATCATCGCCGCATCGGCGGGTTCGGGCCCCTGTCCGTCCGCGCCGGACTCGCGCATGCTCTCCGCGAGTCGCCGCGTCATCGAGCGGGGCGCCGTAGTCCAGTACACCTTCGGTGTCAGCGCGGTCATCGCCAGCGCCGCCATCGTGACGCGGTTGGCCTGGATGTGGTCGGGGTGGCCGTAGAGGCCGTTCTCGTCGTAGGTGACCACGACATCGGGCCGGTAGCGCCGCAAGAGCTCCGCGAGCCGGGCGGCGCTCTCGTCCACGGGTGTCCGCCAGAAGGACGCGGGGGCGTCGTTGGTCGGCCAGCCCATCATCCCGGAGTCGGCGTAGTCCAGCGTCTCCAGATGACTGACCTTCAGAATCTCGCAGCTCGCCCGGAGTTCCTGGCGGCGCGTCGAGGCCACGGCCGCCGGGTCGTGTCCGGGGTCGCCCGGCTTAGCGCCCCCCGGCCCGTCTCCGCAACCGCCGTCGGTGCACGTCACGAGGACCGTGCGAATGCCCTCCGCCGCGTACCGCGCGAGGACGCCTCCCGTTCCACTGGCCTCATCGTCGGGATGGGCGTGTACCGCCAGCAGCGTCAGGGGCCGGTCAGTCATGAGTGACACACTCCTCGTGTACGAAAAGGCGTACGGTCGGCCCGAGTTATCCGCTGCGGGGGGGGCGGGGAGACGGGTGCTCAGGGCGCACGGAAGAGCGTGCCGAACCGCGCCGCCAGCGACGAGTCGACACCCTGGACCTGGCCGGGGTTCTGGATCTCAAGGAGTCCGCGTTCCATAGCAGCCGTGGGATCGCCGCGCCCGAGGACGATGCGCAGGAACGTCGCCGGCTCCGCGACGAGGACGCGGTCGGGCCGCTCCAGCGGACCCGGCTCCGCACTGATCCGGTCGCCGTCGACGGTCACGCCGAGCCGGGCGCCGCCCCACAGGCTGACGGAGTAGCGCGCGGTGAGTCCGTCCGCCGCGTCCTTGTCGAAGATCAGGGGGATCGCGTAGACGACGAACGGCAGCGCCGACTCCACCCGTTCCCGGTCGACCCGGTGCGGCTCGGCGACGGCTCCGGCGATGTCGAAGCAGTGCCCGAGCATG
The DNA here is from genome assembly GCF_054788135.1 of Streptomyces sp. O3. Lineage (NCBI taxonomy): Bacteria > Bacillati > Actinomycetota > Actinomycetes > Kitasatosporales > Streptomycetaceae > Streptomyces > Streptomyces sp. O3. The sequence continues at coordinate 37,172 of NZ_JBTVYK010000040.1, read as the reverse complement.
TGGGTGAGGAAGTACGAGCCCATGGTGGGCAGGTCCATCTCTCCCATGGGCGTACGTCTGCGCTCTTCGGGAGACCGGCCGGAGACCGCCTCGATGAACGCCTCCGCCTGCTCCTCGATCATCTCGGCGAGCGGTTCCGCCCGCCGTTCGGGAAAGGCCGCGAGGGCTTGTGCGTTGGCCTCGGCGATGCTTCCGGGCGTTCCGTCGCCGTGCTCCAGGCCCTGTCCGGCGGCGACTTCCGCGAAGAACCAGTTGGCCTGCGCCAGGTGGGCCGCGGTCTCGCCGAGCGTCCACTCCAGTCCGGGAACGGCCCGGCCGGTATCGGTCACCGGCCGGAGCATGGCTTTGACGTCGGCTGCGGTGCCGCGTATCGCGTGGGCGAGTTCGCCGGTCAGGACGGGGGGCGGCGCTATGTCCTGTCCGAGGTGCGGGTTGACCATGACATCCCCCATAACTCAGTCAACTCAGTGATGAACACTGGGCGTTGATAACAAGGTTATGGCAGGGTGTCAAGCATGGCTGGCCATGACACCCCTCCGAGACAACGGCTCCTGGACGAGGCGATCCGCCTGCTCGGCGCGCACGGCCCGGAAGCCCTGCAAGCACGGAAGGTCACCGCCGCCGCCGGTACTTCGACCATGGCCGTCTACACGCACTTCGGCGGGATGCGCGAACTCGTGGAGGAGATCGCCGTAGAGGGATTCCGGCTGCTGGACAGCGCACTGGCCGCGGTGCGGCCCACCCGAGATCCCGTCGCCGACCTCGCCGGCCTCGCTCTCGTCTACCGGGCGTGGGCCCTGGACAGCCCCCACCTGTACCGGGTGATGTTCGGACTCGCCGCGACCGGCGGGCACCGGCTCACGGGCGCCGACCTCACCGCCCACGCCACGGCCGAGAGCTGCATCGGCCAGGAGACCTTCGCCCGCCTCGCCGAAGCCACCCGCCGGGCGATCGCGGCGGGGCGATTCCGCGACGAAGACCCCACCCACACCGCCGCCCAGCTGTGGAGCGCGCTCCACGGCTATGTCCTGCTGGAGATGTCCGGCTACTTCGGCGAACCCGACAGCGCACTCGAACCCGTCCTGATCCCCCTCCTGCGCGGACTCGTCATCGGCCTCGGCGACGAACCGGCCCGCGTCGAGAGCTCCTCAGCCCGCTTCGCCGCCCGGTTCGCGCACCTTCTCCGGCCAGGTGCGCGAAGACGGTGACGTTCGGCTACTTCAGTCCCGCGAGTGAGGGGACGACAGCGGCATGAGCCCTCCCTGGGAGGGAGGGCTCATGGGGAGCCGTCTGGGCGGCTGTTCAGACGCGGTCGGCCGCGATCAGGACGTACTGGAAGGAGCCGTCCCGGTACGACTCGGTGAACGCCTCTTCGATGCCGGTGGCCAGCGAGGAGGTGGCCCGCAGCTCCCAGTAGGGCAGGGTGTCGGGGGTCAGGTCGATGATCGTCTGGGGCACGAGCCGGTTGTCGGCCATGGCCCGCAGATACTCACGGCGGGAGTGGATGTTGCACTCGAAGTGGGCGTTGATCTGGGAGACCCACTTCGACGGCTGGCCGTAGCGGGGGTTCCAGCAGCCGGTGATCGTCACATACCGGCCGCCCACCCTGAGGAAGCGGGAGTGCTCGGCGAACAGGTCGTGCAGGTCTACGTACATCGTCGACTCGTTGTTCCACGAGGCGGCGACGCTGCCGTTCTCGAAGGGCGTGTCGAGCATGTTGCAGACGTGGGACCGGACATGGTCCTGAATACGGAGATCCCGCGCGCGTCCGTTGCCGAAGTCGGCCTGCGCGGCGGACAGGGTGACGCCCTGGACCTGGCAGCCGAAGCGGCGGTGAGCCATGACCATGGACCCTCCGCGCCCGCAGCCGGCGTCGACGAGGGTGTCGCCGCCGCTGATCGGACCGAGGTGGTCCAGGAGGAGCTCGGCCTGGGCGGACTCGAGCCGGTGGAGCTCGGCGATGAGCTTCTTCTCGTACTCGCTGTGCTCCGGGTCACCGAGTGCGGCGTGGTTGACGGCGCCGATGCCGTAATGGTGGTGGTACAGGCCGTCCACGTCGCCGAGGCGCAGGTTCACCGGCCTCGCCTCGTTGTTCCAGTAACGGGCGATGTCCTCCTGATAGGGGGTCGCCGGGGCCGGGATCGTCGTGGCGAGGGCGGGAGTTGCTTCTGTGGTCACAGGCGTATCCGTTCGTTACCAGAAGTCGGGCAGGCTGTATCGGTAGGTGTTGGTGCGGTGCCAGTCGTGGTTGCCGTCGACCCAGGTGGCCACGCCCTTGAGGAAGCGCAGCACGCTGGGCAGTGGACAGGCCGCGGCGACGTCGGCCGCGGCGGCTTCAAAGGCGTGCATGAGGTGGTTGTGGACTTCGACAGCCTTCAGATACGCGTCGCGTTCGGAGAGTTGCTCACGCTCGGCGATCACCACGGGCAGGTTCAGGTGCAGACCGGGGCTGTCGAGTTCCTTGGTGTAGGAGTAGAGGTCGTTGACGATGGTGGTCGCGTTCCCGGCGAGGGCGATGGCCCGCTGCATCTCCGGCCGTGCGTGCAGGTCGGCTGGCAGTTCGTAGCCGCCGACGGTGTCGGTGATGGTGGGGCAGGGGCGGAAGTTGTTGAACTGGCGCATCGCCAGGTACTCCCACACTTCCGGAACGTGATCGGTCTCGGCCCAGGCGGCCTCGGCCAGGTAGCCCATGTGCAGCCGGGCCATGTCGTGCCGGTAGCGGTCGGCCTGGGAGGGCGTGGCCGCGCGGACGAAGTAGTCCATCGCGCTGCGGTACGCGCGCCGCGGGGCGTCGGAGCCGAGCGACTCCTCCCATGCCGGCGCGTACTCCGGCGTGGTGTGGAGGGGGTCGAGCGCGGTGTGCGCGAGGAGGATGCGACCGCCCAGGCCGACGGGTGAGCCGCCGTGGTCCTCGCAGTAGCAGTCGTCGACGGCGTTCTCCGCGACCATCAGCCGGGTGGCGAGCATCAGGTGGTCGATCGTGGGAGCGTCGGGGTGACAGGCGACCATGTAACGCCCGACGGAGAAGCCGTCGAACTGGCCCTCCCATTCGTCGGGGTAGAGCTGGACCTCGTCCTCGGCCCAGCGCTTGATCCGGCGGCTCACCTCCTCGACGCGTCCGGGGTCGGGCTCCGGAACGGGGTGGTGGTAGAGGCCGGGAACGGCTCGGCCTTCGGCGGGCGCGGTCGGGGCGGTGGGCACCGGGTCCGGGTCCGGCTCCGGGGACGGCGGCTGCTTCAGGAGGCGGGCCAGGGAGAGCGAGGACGTGCCCAGGCCGGTCGGCCCGCCGAGGACTCGCCGGAGGGCGGGGTTGGCGGCGGGTTCGACGGGGGCGGCGGGTTCGACGGGGGCAGCGGGTTCGACGGGCGCGGCGGGGGCGGTGAGTTCGGCGGGGGCGGTCGTCGTCCGCGATGACGTGATCGGCTGCTGCTCGGGGATGGACGGTCCGTGGGGCCTGGTATCGGGCATCTGCGACTCCTTGCTGCGGCGAGGGACAAGGACCCCGTGCTGTGCCGGGCGGGGTTGCCGGCCTCTTCCGCGAAATGGTTCTTCAAGCCTGCCTGCGGGCGATCTGTACGTTCTCCAGCACGCCGAGCGCGTCGGGTACGAGCACCGCAGCGGAGTAATAGGTACTAACGAGGTAAGAGGTGATGGCCTGCTCGCTGATGCCCATGAAGCGCACGGAGAGCCCCGGTTCGTACTCCTCCATCAGGCCTGTCTGCCACAGGCCGATGACTCCTTGGTTGTCCTCGCCTGTCCGCATCGCGATGACGGAGCTGGTCTGCTCCTTGCTGATCGGGATCTTGTCGCAAGGCAGGATCGGGACCCCGCGCCAGGCCGGGACGGACTGCCCGCCGAGGTCGACGTGGTCCGGGTAGAGGCCGCAGGCGCTGAACCCGCGTCCGATCGCGGCGATCGTCCGCGGGTGGGCGAGGAAGAACTTGGTGCCGCGGCGGCGGCAGAGCAGCTCGTCCATGTCGTCCGGGGTCGGCGCCCCGGAGTGGGTCTGGATACGCTGCTTGAAGTCGGCGTTGTGCAGCAGGCCGAACTCACGGTTGTTGATGAGCTCGTGCTCCTGGCGTTCGCGCAGCGCCTCGACGGTGAGCCGGAGTTGCTCCTCAGTCTGGTTCATCGGCCCGTTGTAGAGGTCGGCGACCCGAGTGTGGACCCGCAGGACGGTCTGTGCGACGGACAGCTCGTACTCGCGCGGATTCAGCTCGTAGTCCACGAAACTGCCCGGCAGTTCGGCCTCGCCGACATGACCGGCCGACAGGGCGATCTCGGCCTCACCGTACTTGTTCCGCGCCTTCCGCGCGGCGGAGCTGGACTGCTCGATATGGGTCCGCAGGCCCGGCGCGGAGGCGCGCACGGCGGCGAAGTCGGCGCGGGACAGCGTGAGGAGAGTGCCGGAGGTCTCGGCGGTGGCCGTGTAGGCGTAGCGGGCGTCGTCGTCCAGGAGGGCGTCCTCGCCGAAGCGGTCGCCGTCCGCGAGTACCGCGAGGGCGACTTCCTCGCCGTATCGGCCGTCGCAGGTCTGGCTGACGCGGCCGTGGGCGACCAGGTGGATGCGGTCCGCGGGCGTGCCGCGCTCGACGAGGACTTCCCCGGCGGTGAAGTCGCGCTGCGTGCAGCGGTCGGCGAGTGCCGTGAGGACGTCGAGGTCGTCGAAGCCTCGCAGCAGGGCCAGTTCGCCGAGCTCACGGGGAATCACACGGACCGTGGCGCCCTCCTGGACGAACTCGACCCGTCCGTCGCCGAGAGTGTGACGCAGCCGTCGGTTGACCCGGTAGGCGCCGCCCTTGGTCTCGACCCAGGGGAGCATCCGCAGCAACCAGCGGGAGGTGATCTCCTGCATCTGTGGAGCGGACTTGGTGGTGGTGGCGAGGTTGCGGGCAGCGGCGGTGCCCAGGGACTGCTGCGGTGCGACCGGCCCGGTCTGGGTCTCCGGGCCGCTGTCGACGGTCATCGAGTGAGTTCTCCTGACGTGAGACAGCGTCCGACGCGCGCGGGGCGCCGACCGCGAAGAGGGAATGAAGAGGGAATACGGAAGGACCGTAACGGCCGATCAGGCCGCACTCCCGGAATCATCACGCGCTTACCTCGAAGTAGTGATAAGGAATCACACACGGTTTATCGGGCCGGCAGGCGTGATTGCGCCACCCGTGCGAGGGCCGCGACGGGTCGCGGCGTGCCGTGGCGTACCGCACAGGACGATCACCGCATCGCGACCCACATGATCAAGCCAGCACCCACGTGGCGGCCTCGGCCATCCGCGTTCGATTTATGCCGTTCGCGCTCGACAGGCCGCACCAAGGGCAGGCGCCGCCGGATACCCGACACGCTCAACTGCCGTACCCTGCCCGCATGCGTACCGGCCGGCCTCTCGAGCGGACCCGCACGCCGTGACCGCGGCCTGGAGCGGATCGGCCCGGCTGCGGCCGGGGCGACTGGCGTTCGGTGGTGCGATCGGTGCGACGTCGGCGCACGCGCACCATTCCGTGCAGGTGATCGCGGCGACCGACGGGGAGTTGACCCTGGCCGGCCCGTCGGGCGGCGGCTTCGGCTGCCGGGCGGCCGTGGTGCCCGCCGACAGCCCGCATACGGTGCTGACCGGTGTCCCCTCGGGGGTACTGATCCACTACGCCCCGGAGTCGCGGGCCGGGCGGCGGCTGGCCCGCCTGACCGTCGACGGCGGGCCCGAGGCGTGGGTGCGTACCGGTGCTCTGCTGATTCCGGAGGAGCTGCCGGACGATCCGGCTCTCGCCGCTCATGCCGTGGAGCGACTGGTGGACGCGGCAGTGGACGACGGTCCCCCGCTAGGGCGCACAGCCCGCCACTCCGGGCTGGCCGAGGTGCTGCGGACGCTGCCCGGACAGCTCGCCGCGGGACAGGTGCGCCTCGGTCAGGCGGCACGCGTCGCCGGCCTGTCCGAGAGTCGGCTCAGCCATCTGTTCCGCTCCCAACTGGGGTTGCCGTTCCGCTCCTACGTCCTGTGGCTACGGTTGCAACGGGCGACGGAACTCGTCGCGGCGGGATGCTCGCTGACCGAGGCGGCGCACGGTGCCGGGTTCGCCGACCAGGCGCATCTCACCCGCGTGTGCCGCCGGATGTTCGGCATCGCTCCGTCCAGCTTCACCCGGCACGCGCACTGGTCGGCCTGACGGGCAAGACCCGTCCGCAGCAGGTTCGTTCAAGTCTCCGCTCAGCTCCGCGGGCAGCCTTGGTCCATGCCGAACCGCTACAGGAATCCGGGCCGGAGACTTGGCGGCAGCGCCTTCAAGGCGATGCCGCCAGGCGTCCGCGCCCCCTTTGAAGAGGAACTGCGCCGGGCGCGGACGACTCCGGACACCGAGGCGATGTGGGAGGCGCTGGAACGGGCGCACATCCTGTCCCAACCCTGGCCCTGGCCGCACACCCGCGCCCACTGGCACATGCTGCGGCTCGCGGTGCGCTGCCGGGACCGCAGGGAGGTGACCGGCCAGGTGATCCGGATCCTCGTCGCCGGCGCCGGTTCAGCGACCGGCCGCGTCCCCGAGGGCAACACCGGTCGCACTCGGGTGGGGCTGTTCACACCGATGCCGATACCGGACGACCTCGCACGCATCCTGGCTGCCAACGGGGCTTGAGCCCGGACGCGTACGAGGGTGGTCTCGACGTCGGCGCCCTGATCGTCTCCCCGTCCGGACAGCCGCTTGCGCTCGGGCCGCCGATCGCTGTGAGCTCCGGGCTCTACTCTCCGCGTGGGGCCCGGTCGATGCCGGGGGCTTCCCGGGCGATCGTCGTGTCCGGTCCGTGGCCGGTGCGGACGACGGTTTCCAGGGGCAGTGTCAGCAGCCGGCGGCGGATCGAGTCGATGATGGTCGGGTGGTCGGAGAATGAGCGGCCGGTCGCGCCAGGGCCACCCTGGAAAAGAGTGTCGCCGGTGAACACGGTACCCAGCGCGGGCGCGTAGAGGCAGACGGCGCCCGGTGCGTGGCCCGGGGTGTGCAGGATCTCAAGGTCGATGCCCGCGACCTGGATGCGCTGGCCGTCGTGCAGTTCGCCGTCCGGTCGGCGCGTCGGGTGGGTGAGCGCCCAGACCGGCAGGTCCTCGGGGTGGAGCAGAACGGGGGCGCCGGTGCGGCGGGAGAGTTCGGGGGCCGCGTCGACATGGTCACTGTGTGCATGCGTGCAGATGATCGCGCGCACGGTGCGCCCGGCGATCAATGTCTCGACGGCGTCGGCGTCGTGCGGTGCGTCGATGACAACGACCTCCGTATCGTCGCCGACCAGCCACACATTGTTCTCGACCTCCCACACCCCACCGTCGAGCTTGAACTCACCGGTGGTGACGGTGTGGTCGATCCGTGCGCCCGTCCCGGTGCCGGTGCTCACAGGACCACCACCGAGCGCAGGACGTCGCCGCCGTGCATCCGCTCGAACGCCATTTCCACGTCCTGGAGGCCTACCGTCTCGGTGACAAAGGCGTCCAGGTCGAGGCGGCCCTGACGGTAGAGGTCGATGAGCATCGGGAAGTCGCGGGACGGGAGGCAGTCGCCGTACCACGAGGACTTCAGGGCGCCGCCGCGGCCGAAAACGTCCAGGAGCGGCAGAGTGAGCTCCATGTCAGGGGTGGGGACGCCGACGAGGACGACGGTTCCGGCGAGGTCGCGGGCGTAGAAGGCCTGTTGGTAGGTATCCGGGCGGCCGACCGCCTCGATGACGACATCGGCGCCGTTTCCGTCGGTCAGGGCGCGGATTGCCGCGACGGGGTCGGTGTTCTTGGAGTTGACTGTGTCGGTGGCGCCGAGAGTGCGGGCCAGCTCGAGCTTGCGGTCGTCGAGGTCGACGGCAATGATCTTCGCGGCGCCGGCGAGGCGCGCGCCTGCGATCGCCGCGTCGCCGACGCCGCCGCAACCGATGACGGCCACCGAGTCGCCGCGCGAGACCTGACCGGTGTTGATCGCGGCGCCGATACCCGCCATCACACCGCAGCCGAGCAGGCCGGCGACGGCCGGGGAGGCCTCCGGGTCCACCTTGGTGCACTGGCCGGCGGCGACCAGTGTCTTCTCGGCGAAGGCGCCGATGCCGAGAGCCGGGGACAGCTCGGTCCCGTCGGTCAGCGTCATCTTCTGCCGGGCGTTGCGGGTGTCGAAGCAGTACTGGGGGCGGCCGCGACGGCAGGCGCGGCACTGGCCGCACACCGCACGCCAGTTCAAGATCACGAAATCGCCGGGGGCGACGCCCGTGACACCCTCGCCGACCGTCTCGACAACGCCCGCCGCCTCGTGGCCGAGCAGGTAGGGGAACTCGTCGCCGATGCCGCCCTGCTTGTAATGAAGGTCGGTGTGACAGACCCCGCAGGCCTGGATCCTCACGATGGCCTCATCCGGGCCGGGGTCGGGGATCACGATCGTCTCTACGCCGACGGGCTCGTTCTTCGCCCGCGCCACCACGCCTCGTACCTGTTGCGCCATGAGTGCTGTCCTCGTCTCGTCTCGTCGCATCGCCGGCCGCGGGCAACTCGTCCCCGAGATCCGGTCCGGTCCTTCTGCGTCGTACCATCGCTCGCGGTGCGCCGGATGCGAAGCCAGGGCAGCGATGGCGGCAGGAACCAGCAGACGGGAGAATGATCGTGGCAAATACCGGCACAAGCGCGGGGGCGGGGGCGGAGCCATACGTGCCGGACGCTCTGGATCGCGGCATCCTGCACGTGCTGCAGCTGGACGGCCGCGCGCAGTTTCGCCGGATCGCGCCCGTCCTGGACGTCTCCGAGCACACGGTCGCGCGCCGGTACCGGCGGTTGCGCGCGGCGGGCCTGCAGGTCGTGGGCGAACCGGACGCGGAGCGGCTGGGCCGCACTCAGTGGCTGCTGCGCCTGCGCTGCGCGCCGGACGCCGCCCTCCCACTGGCTGACGCGCTCGCCCGCCGCCCGGACACCGGGCACGTCACGCTCGCCTCCGGCGGTACCGAGCTGCACTGCACCATCCACACCGGCAGCGCCGAGGAGGACGAGGAGGTCCTGCTGCGCGCACTGCCCCGAACTCCCCGTGTCGTCTCCTTCGACGCCCACTGCTTCCTGCGTACCTTCAGCGGCAACCCGCCCCGCTGGTACACCAAGCTGGGCGCGCTGACCGCCGCGCAGCACGCGGTCCTCGCCGCGGACGGCGAGCCGCGGCCCGCTACACCGTTCACGACGCCCCCGCCCTTGACCCCTCTGGCCCCACCGCGCCCGCATGTCGAACTCGACGCCCTCGACCGCGCTCTGATCGCGGCCCTCGCCCGCGACGGCCGCGCCCCGCTTCCCGAACTGGCTGCCGCCACCGGCCTGTCCCCGTCCAGCATCCGCCGCCGTCTGGACCACCTGCGCGCCACCGGCGCCGTCCGCATCAACGTCTACTTCCCTCCGGCCCGCCTGGGATACCGCAAGCGCGCGATGCTCTGGCTACGGGTCGCGCCGGGTGCGCTGCAGACCGTCGGCGAGGTCCTCTCCGGCCATCCCCAGACCGACCTGGTCGCGGCAACCACCGGCCCCTCGAACCTGGTCGCCACCGTCATCTGCCGCGACGCCACCGAGCTCTACCTCTACCTCAATCACCACATCGGCTCCCTCCCGGACATCCAAGCGGTGGAGACAACACCCGTGATCCGCGAGGTGAAACGGCTGGCGGCATGGCACGGAGACGGCCACCGCTGACCCGCGGCCTATCCGACTCGGGACACGTCGGTCCCGCGTGTCATCGACGTGGTGACTCATCCTGGATCACCGCCTACCGGCCCACCCGCAGCCACAACGAAGGCGCCAACGGGCGCTTCAAGAGCACACCCAGGCGCTTCTCCTCGCCGTCATGCTCACGGTCGCCAACCTGACCGTCCTGGAGACCTGGCTCACAGAACGCCACGGCCCCGACCAACTCACCGAGGCCAGCTTCGACGCCAGCGGCCCCCTGCCACCACTCGCTGATCCCGATATGCCACAGGCCCTGCCCAAGGGACGCCCGCCACCGCCCGACACCCGCTTGACCAAGCCCGCGCGGAACAACCCCACAGCGCAGAAGCCCGCTGATCACCACGATCGGCGCGCTTCCCCATGCCCAAAGACAGGCAAGCACGCGCAGCACGCCCGCCACACCGCCCCGCCACCGGCACCCAGACCTCCCGACGAGCCCAGAAACGACGAGATCCCGCCCGATCGAAATGATCGGACGGGATCTCGTGAACCGCCTACGAGGTAACTCGCGAACGGCCCGTCGGTGGGGTGTTCACGAGTGCGTCTGACCAGGCGGGACGGAAGCGGTTGGAGATCGTTTCCCAGTTACCCGAAGATCGTTCCCCGCTGCCTGGGGCAGCCACTCGTGTCCCGCCGCAGGGACCGCCACCTGCACCTCGGCTCGCTCCTGCCGCAGCAGCGCACCCCGCAAGACCACTCCACGCGGACCGGGGACGCGATCGCACCTTGATCCTTTCAGTCTCGTGCCTGTTCAATCTGCAGATGACTGAGACTGATGTCGACCTTGGCACCGTCACCGCGCCCTCCGGGAACGCCACCAGGCCCCAGCCGCAGCGCATTCAACCTCCGGCGAGCAGTGACGTGCTGCCATACGTCTATCAGGTCACCAAGTACGATCCTGCCGACCGCGATCAGCACGGCCACTACGCCGGCGTCGAGCCTGCGACCAGTGACCACGGACCGGTCGAAACCGCATACCTGCAGGCCATCGCCGCCTTCGCCGAAGAAGCCGGTGTCGACCAGTTGGCCATCCGCGAGCCGCAGATCGGCGGTTTCGCCCACTTCGGTCTGGAGCCACCGGTCGACGGCTACGGCCTGGCCGACCTCTTCCCAGCTGGCCCCATCGGGTTCCACGACGGTGCCCTGGTACCGATGGCCGCCGGTCTGGAGCTCGTCCGGGCCATGCTCCGCGACAACGGCGCCTGGTGCCGTCTGGAGGTGGAGGGAGCATTCACCGTGCACGTCGGCTGGGACCAGTACCTCTACATCGGCAGCAGCCGCCCTTGCGAAGCGGCGCTGGCCCGCACCCGCTCGCTCGGACTCTTCCCGGAACGCGTGCACGCATCGCCGTACGACTTCGCCCCCGATGACCCACAGCACGTACAGCGCCCGGCCGACGCCGACTTCTGGGGCCGTCTGCGCTGGACGGTCAGCGCCCACCGTGCCGTGTTCCTGGAGGAGGTCTTCGCCACCAACGCCTCCCGATGGCACCGCCTGACCCGCGACACCATCGAGACCGTGCGCTCCGAGTTGACCCCACGCTCCCAGTTGGCGGTCTGGCCGGACCTGCTCACCGACGTCGACACGGCCGTGGCCGCTCTGCCCGACGAAGGCATGGTGGAGGTCGTCTGGGAGGACAAGGACGGACAGATCACGAGCACGGTCGTGGACGAGACCCAGTTCGAGGCAGTGGCCTCCCAGCTCGCCAGCGCGCATGCTGCGGGTGTTGTATCCATGTATGCCGGTGAAGATCTCGCCCTGTTCACAGCTGTACTGCCGGACAGTGACGGTGTCCTGCGCGCTCGCTGGCAGACCGAGCCGACGCCCAGCGACCGGGACTGGGCGTTCCTGAAGACCCTGTGCCGCGGCCAGGTCGTCACCGGCACGGTGACGACCATCGCCGACTTCGGCGTCACCTTCGTGGACATCGGCGGCTTCACCGCAATGATCAACATTCCGGAGCTGTCCTGGCGTCCCTTCGACCACCCGTCCGATGTCGTCAGCGTCGGCCAGGAGATCACAGCCGAAGTCCTCGACGTCGACATGGTCCGGGAGCGGGTGCCGCTGTCGCTGCGAGCGGTACAGGAGGACCCGTGGCCGCAGGTGGCGCAGCGGATCGGCCAGGTGGTCACCGGACCGGTCACCAAGATCGTCCCGTTCGGCGTCTTCGTCCGCATCGAAGACCGAGAGGACGGCTTCTGGGGGCTGGTGCACACCAGCGAGCTGAATGAATCGTCCGGGAAAGACATCGAGGTCGGTGACGCCCTCACCGTGAAGATCATGGAGGTCGATATCGCACGCCGCCGCATTGCCTTGTCGCGTACCCAGGCCCGCACAACCCGCCCTGAGGGTGGCAGTAAGGACGGATCGGCATGAGGAGCCAGGAGGCCGAGCTCGACCGGGACGTAGCCGCGCTTCTGGCGGCCAGGGCGTTCACCGAGATCCGCCATCCGGCCGGAGGCGCGCAGCACGTGGCGCATGACAACTCCCCTGACGAGGCTCTGGACCGCATCAGATTCCTGGCCAACTTGAGCCACAATCTTCCGGGCGTCGCGCGGCCACGCCCCAGGAAGCCGTCCCGTCGGGGCAAGTCCCCTGGAGTTTCGATCGGACGATGGCCGAACGACCGATGAGCTGGGCCTGGAACACCGCCGGCCCGGAGGCGCGGGCATGGATGCTGCGTCACATCGAACAGGCAGAACGAACCTGGACGCCACCCCCGCCACTGCCTGCGCCCCACAAGGACCCGTCGCCGAGGACGCCGCAGCAATGGGTCAGCCTTCTGCTCAGGCGCTGGCCGGTCAAGGCCCCAGCCGGGCGCCAGCCACTGCCTCCGGTAGCGAACGTTCTCAAGGCGGTCGACACCGAAGCGATCTGCGCCCTGCACGACGAGGCCCGTCGGCTCCGGCTCGGCCTGGGTGGAGGGGCGGCATGGCTCCGGGCCCACCTGGCCCCCGACGGAGTCCACTATCTGCTCCCGGACCCGGCCCACTACTACTGGCCCGGCACCCCAGACGGTCGCGGCGGCAAGATCGACTGGTGGCAGTGCACCACGCTGCTGGAGATGTGCAACGGAGAGCAGGTCAGCGGCCTGGTCGCCGTACGCCCGGAGACCTTCACAGCGTTGCCCTCGACTCTGCCCCGCAAAGCCCAGTTGCGACTCGTCCACCGTGTCCGCTCCATCGAGCGAGACACCTCCCTTTGGGGCCGGGACCACAAGGCCGAATGCGCACCGCACCTTTGCGGTTACGTCCCCGAAGCGAACGACAACGCTCCGACGACTACATGACCGCCGACAACGACGGCCAATGGGATCGACCGTCAGCCGCAGCTAGACCATGGCGACAGCCTCGGGAACGCAGGGCCGATATGGAGTGGAGTCAGGGTGGCTGCGCACGGCAGAGTGGGACGGTGAGTGAACTGTGGGCGCATGCCCTGACATGGGCAGATGTGGATCCGGCTCGACATTCGTTCGAGATGGACGCCGATGCGGCGGAGGAGTTGGCGGGCCTTGTCGTGCCCTTGCTGCCCAGCGCTGAAGTCGCTCGCGAGGATCGCTGGCGTTCATTGGAGCCGGTCACCGAGTTCCTGGCGGGCCGGTACGGCCGATGGGCCTGCGGATGGAACTGGTCGGTCGGCGAGGGTGACGTCGACGGAGGCGTCGTCGAGGTGTGGTGCTGTTCATCCGACTCCGTGACGACCCCGGATACGACTGCCCCGCTGGTTGTTGAGGCCCTTCAGGAATGGCGTGGCTGGCTGGAGGACCTGGCGGAACGGTTTGCGGCCCTGACTCCGCCGGGGAACACCCCGGTGACTTCGGCGGACCACTGGTACTGGGAGCGAGCATGCACCCGCCTGGTCACCGTGGTGGCCGACCGCACCCAGGCCGAGAGCGGCTGGTACGGGCACTGCATGCAAGTCCTCCGATGGTTCCTCGCCTACAACGACATCGACGAGAGCCAGGCCCAGGAGATCGTCAAGAACGCGGTCGGCGGCCGGTTCGGCAGTTGGATCGCACCTGACGTTCCCGTGGTCGACGCGGTGAGCTCGCGGTTCGCCAGAGGCGTGGGCGAAATCAGATGACTTCCGGGCCCGTCCGACTGAAGGACAGCCTTGCCGACTGGCTGCGCATCCGGCCGGAGATCTCCTGGCCATCCTGGCGCGGCGCACGCCCCGTCCCTGGAGCACCGGCCCGCGACGGCTTCCGGAACTTCTTCATGGCAACGCGAGGCGGACGTGACAGCGAGGGAACCGCGCGGGTCCTGACCGCCCTCGACGTGGCCTTCGCCGACGCGGAGCAGCGTCAGCCGCTGGCTTTCGCCCTCATGGCGGAGTGGCAGCGGACCCTGCTGGGCCACGACTTCGCCGGTTTCCGCACGATGCCGGCCCTCGCGAAAGGCGGACGGGAGCGCTACGGCCTCACCCCCGACACCCAGGAGCGATTCGAGCGATGTCTGTCCGAGAGCGCTCAACCGGATCTCCCCCTCCCCTCACGCGCCGCCCGCACCTACCTCGACATCCTCTTCTTCCATCCGTTCGAGGACGGCAACGCCCGTGCGGCCATGCTGGCGTTGGCCTTCGTCCTGGCACGCGAAGGCGTCCTCCTCGACCAGGTTCACCCACTGCAGACCACGCGCTGGGCCGACGACGCCGAAGGCGCGGCCGATCTGGCGGCGCTGCTCGGAATCCTGATCACCGCAGCGGAGCGACGTCCGTCCCACGGGAGGCAGTCATGAACGAACGCGACGTCCTGCTCAACGAGCTCGCGCAGGGGCTGCGCCCGATGTCAGAGGGCATCGAATGGTTCGACGGCCTTGGCCAGGAAGAGCAGTCCGAGGTGCTGCTGTTCCTGCGCCATCACTGCGTCCAGGCACGCGCCGTCGCCGAGGACGCACCGGAAAGCATCCGCCGTGCCGGGCTGCACCCGACGCATACGCCCGCAGTGCTGATCTCACGAGGCCGGATCGACGAGCAACTGGGGAAGATCGCCGGTCTCGCACCTCTCGACGAACGCCGCAAGGCGTTCAGGCTACTGATCGCGGTGCTCACGATTGCCGACGCGCGACGCCGTGAGCGCTTCTGCTCTGGCGGCTGCAGTCACTGGTGGCACAGACTGTCAGCTGGCTGAAGCCCAGCACCGCACCCCTGAAGGCCACTTCTCGGTCGAACGTCTTCTGGGGAGCAGATCAGTCCCACCAGAAGTCCCAGTGGTGGGCATCGGTGATCTGCTCGGCGTACGCGGCGAGTGTGTACGGCCTTCTGCCCTGCCAGATGTTGTCCGGGCAGAAGGCGAAGTGCTCGGCCGCGACCAGGAGAGCCTCATGCTCGTCCACCGGTGGCGCGGCAACACTGAGGTGCAGCGTGGAGAACCCGACCGCAACGACACGAACGCCGAACCGATGTTCCCAATCTCGGAGGACCGCGGAGAACTTCGCGGTGTCGTTGTCGTAGTTGCAGGGCCCGGACCAGCCCGCGACCGTCAGCGCCTCGGCACCAGACGCTGCGGTGACCAGCCCGAGGCGTGTCTGGGGGCTGTTGGCAAGGAACGCCTGCGCGTACTCGGCGGCCAGATGGTCGGGACGCGAGGCCGTCTCCCGCCAGGACGCGAGGCCGGGCCAGGTCTGTCCGAAGGGAGCCGTGACGGCAAGGCGCCTGTCGGTATCGAGCATGTCGTCGTCTTCGTCGATGGCTGTGTAGGTCGCCCACCACTGTGCGAGGAGGCAGGCAGGGTCGTGGCTTGCAGGGGACGACATCTGCTCGGGGAAGACCTCCCCAGATCCCCATGGGCGGAACTCGCCATCGC
Organism: Streptomyces sp. O3; assembly: GCF_054788135.1. Classification (NCBI taxonomy): domain Bacteria; kingdom Bacillati; phylum Actinomycetota; class Actinomycetes; order Kitasatosporales; family Streptomycetaceae; genus Streptomyces; species Streptomyces sp. O3. The sequence continues at coordinate 21,660 of NZ_JBTVYK010000040.1, read as the reverse complement.
TCGAATCCAGCGAGTCAAGTAGGAGCGGCCACAGGCCGGAGCGTGTGTGTTCGGCGTCCATCCGCGTCCACAGCTCGGCCGTGGCCGGCCCGTCACTGAGCCACAGGGGTTGTACATCTCCGTCACCCTCATCGGACGTGACCATCCGACCGGGCGGAAGGTCCAATCGCGTTTCGGGTTGCATGGGGTGGATGCCAGCGCTGTGACCGATAGGTATCACTGAGAGGGTCCCATCACTCGATCGCGGAACTGCTGGAAAGCGTGCCAGCCCGACGTTTGCCCCGGAGTGATCAGGTCCCCTTCGGCGCAGTCGAGCGCCTTGCACCGCAGAGCCTCGGCAAGACGGAGGACGGGCGTCAGCACGTCGTCGCCGGAGCCCCGGATGTGGAGCGTGACGGAGTCCACCGGGTCCTCTGAGCCGATGTTGAGTTCGATGGACCACGTGGGGCCGGAAAGTTCACCCCACGCGGAGTCCGAGAGATCAACATCGGGCACGGCCTGGGTGACAGCCGCGAGTACGTCGTGTCGCCGGCCGAGCGGGTCCGGGGTGTAGTCGGCGGGGATCTCCTGCACCGAGGTGACGTCGTCGGGCAGGCGTAGGAGGATCACGTCCCAGCTCATGGTGGCCTTCCGGATAGAACTTGAGTAGCGGTTGCGGTGGGGCAGTTCAGGCTGGGCTCTGTCGGTATCACGGGATGTTGCCGACTGCTGTCAGTACGAATACAGCGCGTCGGTGGGGTGTTCACGAGTTGGTCTGGCCTGCACGTTCGCCAGGGGTTGAAGATCGTTCCCCACCGGGCGGGTGATCGTTCCCCTGATCGAATGGTCTGAGGGGCGCCGATCAAGCGAGCGGGATGGCTACGGTTGGCAGGTGGATGGGGTCTACGGCTTGAGCGGGTCTATGTTGGTGATGCGTGGGTCGGAAGTCGTCATGCGGGTGTCGGCCGGTGTGGCGGACGCTGGGACCGGGGCGGTGTGTACGTCGGAGACGCGGTTCCAGGTCGCGTCGGTGAGTAAGCAGTTCACCGCGGCGGCGGCGATGATCCTGGTCGAAGACGGTGCCCTGGCCGTGGATGTCCCGATTGCCGAGTGGCTGCCCGACTGCCCGCCCCGATGGCAGCCCGTGACGCTGCACCACCTGCTGTCCCACACCTCGGGTTTGGGACACTGGCTGGAGCTGCCCGGTTTCGACATCAACACGCTGCGGGACGCCGACGAGTTCCTGGAGCGGTTCGCGACGGTGCCGCTGCGCGGGGTACCCGGTACCGCGTGGCATTACAGCTCGCCGGGTTACCTACTGGTCGCGCGGATCATCGAGCAGGTCAGCGGCCGTCGGTACGGGGACTTCGTCACCGAGCGGATCCTGCGCCCACTGGGCCTGGAGGCCACTGGTGTCGGCGTTCCTCCGCGAGGTGCGGTGGCGCACGGTTACCGGGGCGGCCGACGGGTGGACGTAGCGGAGTTCGCCGCCCTGCCCGGAGCTGGGGACATCTGGTCGACCGTGGGTGACCTGGCCCGGTACACCGCGGCGTTCAACGCCGGTGGCGTGGTCTCCGTTTCCTCGCGTGAGGTGATGGTCGCCGCACACGCGCCGATCACGAGTGACCTGGGGGCCGACGGTTGTGTTGCCGCTGGCGGCTACGGATACGGCTACTGCCTCGGCACCCTCGCCGACCACCCGGCACGCTTTCATCCGGGAGACAACCCCGGCTTTCAGTCGTTCCTCGGCTGGCTTCCCGAGTCCGGCGTGACCATCGTGGTCCTGTCCAATAGCGAGGACTCCGATGTCAGCGACGTCCTGCGGCAGGTTCTACCGGTGGTGACGACCCCATGTTGCGGCTGATCGCTACCCGACCAGGCGCTGTCCGCGATGAGGCGTGGGCGGTGCGGATGAGCTCGGCATTGTCGGGGCAGGGGGACGGTCTGGGGGTGTTCACGAGTACCTCTGAACAGCGACGTACGGTGCAGGTCGGAGATCGCTTCCCGAATGGCGAGTGATCGTTTCCCGGAAACCGAGTCGTCGAGTCAGCCCTTGATCAGCGGGTTGTAAGGCTCATTCTCGGGTGTGAAGATCAGGACGAACTCTTTGCCCTCCTCGGTGGCGACCTTGCGCAGGCGGGCAAGGACCTCGGCGTCAGTGGGAAGGTCGAGGCCGAGAGCGGCTGCCGCGCGGTCCCGCCGAACCGCCAGGTCGGGCATGTCTTCCAGGTACTCGGCAGTCAACTCGGCGCTCTCCTCAGCGGTGAACGCGCGGCAGTCGCGCCACCAGGGCGCGACCAGCAGGAGCCGAAGGAGTTCCGGCATGCCGATAGCGACGAGAGCGGCACCGCCTTCGGAGTCTGCGTACAGGACCGGGCGTTCCTCGCCGCCGTTTCCGCAGAAGAAGTAGGTGCCCCCGGCGCCGTCGCCTGCGAAGCCTTCCAACGCCGCACCGGATGCCAGGTGGACTTCCTCGACGTGGTCGCCTCGGTCCAGGTCGAAGTCACCCGGCCATGCCAGGAAGCCGGCAGCATCGTCGTTTTCGCGGATGGTGGTGATCAGCGGTCGCAGCATGCATCGCACCGTAGTGGCAAGGGCCGACACTGCTCGCCGCCTGGGTCTGGGAAGGGCGGCAGCCCCTTCGCCGTGGTGCGGTCACGCGGCGGCCGAGTAGAGCTCCGTCAGGCGGGGCAACCGTCGGCCCAGCTCGCCTTCATCCTCGAAGTCGAAGTTCCATTCCGGGTCCAGCTCCGGATAGCGGATGGTGAAGGCGTCGTTGTGGAGTTCCTCGCCGGTGGCTTCCTGGTGGGCGGTCCAGGCGATGCTCAGGGCCTCTTCGCACTCGATGTCGATCCCGTCTGCGGCGAAGGCGCGGACTGCGGGGAGATCGGCGAGTACGTCGGGATCGGCGATGACGCGCTGGAATGTCTCGCGGCCCTGGGTGATCAGCCAGCCGCGAAAGTAGTTGAATCCGTCGTCGGAGCATCCCCCGTTGATCACGTAGGCGGCGCCCCAGACTGGAGCTCGATAGGAGTCGGCCATCAAGCCCCAGAGGGCCTGCTGGGCGGCGACGATCTCCTGGGCCGGGCGAAGGGCGAGTAGTGTGGCCGCCCGCTCGGCGACGGCGTCACCGTTGTCCGGGGCCGGCACCTGCGAGCGGGCTTCCTCGATCAGCTTCCAGAACTGCTTGGTGTCCATGGCCGCTGAGAATGCCACCGCGCTCTGACAGAGCGGTCCAGACTTTGGAGGCGCCGCCGCTGATGTCAGTGGCAGGCAGTTGAATGAGGCCATGACTGTCCACGCGCTGGCGGCTTTGCTGCCCGACCCCGATGTTCTGCGCGCCCGCTGTCGGGCACTGGCGCTGCTCGATGCGATCCTCGACGCGGATGCTCCCACCCACTCCTTCGTCTCGGACTGGCGTGAAGGCGTCGACCTGGCATTCATGGACAACGGTTCTGGTGACCAGTACGCCGTCGTGTTCGATCCGGGCGGGGTATTCCTCTACGGGTTCGATCACGAGAGTGATGCCACTCCATGGCGAGAGTCGCCCCGCGCGCATTGTCCTGGCCTCCTCGACGGTCTGCCCCCGTCACTCGCGCACTATCCGGCGGCACCGGAGTTCCAGTTCGAAGGGTTTTTCGACGCGACGGTGTGCATATGGCGCGAGAAGGATGCTGAGGCGTGGCAGTGCGGTCAGGTCGAGTTCGACGACGAGTCAGACGGGAGCGACTGGCTGTTCGACCTTCTCACCGACGGCAGCACGGACGCGTACGTCAGCTTTGCCGAGGACTACTTTGAACGGACCATCGACCGTGACGCCGTAGCGGCCATCCTGGCTGGGGCGCCACTGAGCCACGGGACGGTGACCTCGTTGTCCTCCACGGCCGACTTCGAAGCAGTGGCTGTGCAGGCCCGCACGCTGGGCTATGCCGTCCAGGATCAGCCCGCACTCTGACCCCGTGGAGATTGCCCTCCCCTACGCTCCACGGCTGGCGTCCGACCATTCATCGCTGTTCCACATGACGGGCATGGCGCCGATGGGCTCGAACCGGATCTGCGGGTCGTTGCTCTGGACCAGGCCGATCAGGCGGCGGTGAAGCACGGCCGCCTGGCGGGCCCGTTTGGCAATGACGTCCAGGACGATCTGCGCCGCCCTGGGGCAGGTTGTCACGAACCGGTCGTAGTCAGTAAAGGCTAGGACCAGTCCGGCGTCTTCGGGGGCATCGTCGTAGCCGCCGTAGCAGGCCACGTCGCCGAGGCAGTCGTTGAGCGCGTCCAGGTTGTGGCCGTAGTAGTCGGGGAAGTCCAGGGCGGCGGCCATGGCACGGTGCATGTCTCGCTCCGTGTTCCATTGGCCAGCTTCGAGACGGATCACGCGGAAGCCGCGGCCTTCGAGACGTTCGGTCGCCTGTGTGAGGAGACGCTTGCGCCAGAAGAGGGTGACGAAGGTGTTGACCATGTACTCGATACCGGGAAGACGAGTCGTCGCGGCGGCCTGCGCCGTTTCGCTCCGGTAGGCGTCGAGGAGGCGGAAGAACTCTTCGACGGGAGTTGAGCCGTCGGGGGTGTTGCGCTCGATGTCGGCTGCCCAGCCGAGCGGGCTGGTGCCGCCAAGGTGTGTCCCGAGCCACTGACTGAAGGCTCCACCGTGCCAGAAGTCGCAGGGGTCGTCGATGGAGTGCACGCCGAGAGCTACCTGGTAGCCGATCAGCATCGTCTGCAGATCGTGGAGTGAGCCGCCGGGCAGCCACATGCCGGGCCGGAGACGGATCTGGTCCAGGAAGTCGTACACGTCCGTGCAGTCCTGCCAGTGCTTGGCCGTGGGGGCGGGAAAGTCTTCGGTCGGCATGTTCCGACCCTACGGTGCGAACGGGTGCTGTCGTCGGTCGGAGGGGTGTGAGCGCAAGGCGATCACATGCGGTCGGTTGGGGGCATCTGCGGTCACCCTCTGCGATCTTGCTGGGGCTGGTCCTACGTTTGACTGGGGGCCTGGAGTGCCATCAGGCCCCAAGATAGGCGAGTGAAGGTGGGGCCGGCATGACGTCACTGTTCGAGCGTCTGGACCAGGAAGAGGCGGTCGTTCGGGGCGAGTTGGCTGCACTGCGCGAGAAGATCGCTGTCGCCGAGGAACGGCTGGCTCACCTGACGATCACACGCGAGACGCTGCTGTCCCTGGTCGTCGAGGAGTACGCCGACCAGGGCGACGACGTCACGCAAGAGCCACCAGAGGCCCCCACGGACGAACCGGTGGCGAATGGCCCTGCCACCGATTCCCAGCTTGCCGACGCAGAAGTACCTTCCAGCGGGTCCGCGTCTGCCGGCCCGCTGGAGTGGGAAGAGGCGCGCGAGCGGATGCTGGTGCTACTGGCGGGGGCTGGGCGGTCCATGAAGGTGCAGGACATCGCTGCGGCGATCGGCGAGGACGTCTCGGACACGTCGAAGGGGCGGCGACCGCCCGGTCGTGGCTCGGCGTCCCGGACGGCAGCCGTGCCGACGAGCATGCCAGGATCGCCTTCTCCCGCCGTGTCTATCGCTCTTTCGACCGGCTGACCACCGCCCTCGACCCCCTGCGCTGCGACCGGCGACGGCGGCTGCCCGCCGAGGAGGCCCACGTCGTGGCAGCCGCCTGGGAGGACACGGACGCCGAGCGCACACGCCGGCGGGAGCTGCTGCAGGAGGTCAGTGACCGTCTGGTGCTGATCACCGTCCGCCTCGCCCACCGCCGGGGCCTGTTCAAGGACTGGCGGGGCGACATCGCCGCCGACACCACTCCGATTCCCGCCTGGCACCAACCGCCCCAAGAGCGACGAGGCTTGGCCTCCGTCGAACTCACCGCCGGCTGGCACTTGCGGAGGCTCTGAGGAAGGGATCTTCGGACACTCTGCCAGCCTTCTGGTCGCCTCCAGCCGACGCCACCCCACGGGGCACCCGCAGGCCGGTGAACGCGTCAGCCGCCATCCACAACTCGCACTCGGCCTCGTCCTGGACACCCCAGGCAAGCGCATCGGCCCGAACGCGGTTCACTCCCTCACCCGACTCGCCCCGTTCGGCTTCCCGACAGGACTGCTGGCGGCCGACCGCGCCTACACCGACCAGATCACCGAGCACTTCGCCCGACCGGTCCGCACCTTGGGCTACCAGATGGTCCTCGACTACAAGCAGCAGCACCGGGGTGTCCAGGGCACCCACCAAGGCGCCCTCCTCGTCGACGGCTCCCTCGCCTGCCCCGCCATGCCGGACGCGCTTGGCCCACGCGACCGCCGGGCTCGACGACAGAGCCGTACGCGGCATCGACGACAGCCCCGAGCTCAGCGATCTGATCGCCGCCCGCGAACCGTACTTCCTCAGGCTCAAGGAGTCCGCGGACCAGCGGGGCGCGATCAGGCTCCAGTGCCCAGCCAGCGGGTCCTCGCCCGCCGTGTCGTGCCCGCGATTCAACCAGGTCCACCGCGTCCCGGCACCGCGGCCGGCCGTGGTGGACCTCACCAACAAGCGGGCCACCGCCGCACACGCTGCGGCCAAGCCAACCGTCCCGATCCCTCCAGGCGAACGGCTGCGGCCACTGCCCAAGGGTGAGCTGCCACGGATCTGTCAGAAGCCCACGATCACTGTCCGGCCCGGCGCCCTCGGCAAGCTCGACAAGTTCCGCCAGGACCGGCACTACCTTCACCCCACCTGGCAGGACGCCTACCGGCCCGAGCGGGCGAACATCGAGGGTCTCAACGGCAGGGCCAAGAGCCACGGCATCGACATCTCCGACCCCACGAAGCGTCTCGCCCACGGACGGGTCGCGCAGACCATCCTGCTCGCGCTGATGATCTGCAGCATCAACCTGCACATCCTCTTCGTCTGGCAGCAGACCGCCGGCGCCCAAGCGACCGCGACCGCTCATGAAGTCGCCCCGATCGCCGGAGCCCCCGCTCGGCCACCCGGCGCGACCGGGCTGCCTCCCCCATAAGGCGGGAGATCCACACGCACACCTGAGACGTCAGCGCCACAAGCCGGGATCACACACGCCCGCCGACAGCCCCAGAACGCCGCACGCACCGGAACCACCCCGAAACTTCAGGCCGACGACCGCCAGGCAACCGCCTCCGGCACTGGCCACGTTCGGACACCGCCTCGAACAGACCCCGGAAACGCCGAGATCCCGCCCGATCAATCAGATCGGACGGGATCTCGTGAACTCTTCCTGAGCGAACTCAAGAACAGTCGGTCGGTCGGTGGACCTGTGGGGATTTGAACCCCAGACCCCCTCGATGCGAACGAGGTGCGCTACCAGACTGCGCCACAGGCCCTTGCGACGTGTGAAACCTTAGCACCCTGATCGGGGTACTCGGAAATCCGCTCCCTGGCTGGTCAGCTCGGCGGCCTGGCGTGGGGGCGCGGTGCGGGCTACTCGTTGGCGGCGCGGGGGCGGTCGCCCTCGGCGTACTGGTCGAACAGGGGGGTGCGGCCGTGCTCGCGGGAGCGGCGGGCGGGGGCGGTGCGGCGGGGTGGGGTCTGGGCGGCGTCCGGTCCGGGGTCCGCTGGCGCGGGGGCGTCGGGCGCGGGGGTGCGGGCGCGGTCCGTGGCGGCGGGTTCGGCCGCGCTGGAGCGGGCCGAGCTCCAGGTGTCCGGTGCGCCCAGGTCGACGCCGCCGGTGGCGCGCGGGGCGACCGGTGCGGTGACGTAGGTCGGCAGGGGCACCGGGACCGGGTCCCAGCTCTCGCCGCGGCCCGCGCCGCGGTCACGGTCGCGCTGCTGGTCGACCCACTCCGCGTGGTCGGTCTGCTCGACCAGGGCGCGGCGGTCGGCGGCGAGCGCGGAGAGCCCCAGCGCGGCCTCCGGTTCGGGGTGCTCGGACGGCTCGGCGGGCGTGCGGCGGGCGGCGACGCCGTCGGGGCGGCGGTCACGCAGCCGCTGGGCGGCGGCCTCGGCGCGGCGACGGTCCATGGTGTACGTGAAGCGGCGCCGCTCCTGGGCGCGCAGATATCCGATGTACACGCTGAGCAGCAGGGCCGGGGCGGCGGGCGCCCAGAGGAACGTCAGGCCACCGACCGCGGCGACGACCGCGCCGACGGTGAAGGCGAGGAAGAGAGCCAGGGTGGTGCGGCGGCGGCGCGCGAGCACCTTGGAGCGCCGGGCGCGCGCGGCGGCCCCCGGTCCGGCCGGACCGCCGACGCCGGGGCCGGTGGCGGGTCCGGTGCCGGGTCGGCCCGCGGATCCGGTGGCGGGTCGGCCCGCGGATCCGGTGGCGGGTCCGGCGGTATCGCCGGGGCGGGGGCGGGCGGATCGGGGCCCGGCCCGTTCCGGTCGCGCCGCGGGCGCGTGCGGGCGCGCGCGTGCGTCGGGGGCCGATTCCGGGTCCTCGGCGTCCGAGGGCATGGCGAAGGACCGGGCGTCGGCGGATCCGGGGCCCGGCGAGGGGCCCGAGCCGATGCCCGCACCGCCCGTGCCCGTACCCGTGCCCGTGCCTGTGCCGAGGTCCGGGCTGGCGTCCGTACCGGCGTCCAGGTCGCTCCCGAGCTCGTCCTCTTCGGTCCCTTCGGTGCGCTCCCGCAGGTTCTTGGCGTACCGGCGCTCCATCGCCGCCCGTCCGGACAGCAGCCGGATGGCCGTGCTGAAGCGTTCCGTCGGACGGGCCTCGTTGAGCTCGTCCTGCCTGCGGAGCCACATCGGCACCAAGTAGGCGGCCCAGGCCCCGACGATGACTGCGTAGATGAGGCCGCTGCTGCTCACGCTCACACGGTAGAGGGGTTTGCGTGAGGCCATCTGCCAATTAGGCCGGTGTGTCGCACGATCTGGCTGATATCTCGAACTTTTTTTGTGACTGGTGCGATCAGCAGCCTTCATTCCGGGCATATACCGGGTCAACTACCGCGACCTATCGAACACTTATTTCATTTATGAGTGTTCTTGCGTGTTCCGGCGTCGCGCCTGGTGCCAGCGGTTGAGCAGGCCGTCGGGCACTTCTTCCACGGTGAGCGCGAACACCAGATGGTCCCGCCAGGCCCCGTCAATGTGGAGATAGCGCGGCCGCATCCCCTCCTCGCGGAATCCGAGTTTCTCCACGACCCGGCGGCTTGGCCCGTTCTCAGGCCGAATGCAGACTTCGACCCGGTGCAGCCCGACGGTACGGAAGCAGTGGTCGACCGCCAGCGCCACCGCGGCCGGCATCACCCCGCGGCCCGCGACCGACTGGTCGACCCAGTAGCCGACATGGCCCGAGCACATGGAGCCCCAGGTGATCCCGGCGACCGTCAACTGCCCGGCGAGCCGCCCCTGGTAGTCGATGACGAACGGCAGCATCCGGCCCGCGCCCGCCTCCGCGCGCAGATGGCGCACCATCTGGCGGTACGTGGGCCGGTGCGACGCCGGGCCGCCGGGCACCGGGGGCGGAATGGTCGCCTCCCAGGGGCGCAGCCACTCGCGGTTGCGGCGGTTCACCTCGCGCCAGGACCGCTGGTCACGCAGCTTTATCGGGCGGAGGACGATATCGCCGTCCGCCAGTTCCACGGGCCAGGACGGGCCGTTCAGCTCGGGCTCCCGAGTCTGGGGTGATCGCCGCCCGCGATCTGCTCGACGGCGTGAACCAGGATCTTCTCCAGTATGGCGAGCCCGTCGCGCACTCCGCCCGTCGAGCCCGGCAGGTTCACGATCAAGGTGCGTCCGGCGACCCCGGCCAGGCCGCGGGAGAGCGCGGCCGTGGGCACCTTGGTGAGTCCGTACGCGCGGATCGCCTCCGGGATGCCGGGTACCTCGTAGTCGAGGACGCGCCGGGTGGCCTCGGGGGTGCGGTCGGTGGGCGAGACGCCGGTGCCGCCGGTGGTGAGGATGACGTCGTATCCGGCCGCCGCGCCCGCGCGCAGCGCCTGCTCGACGGGGTCGCCGTCGGGGACGACCAGCGGGCCGTCCACGGCGAAGCCCAGCGCGGCCAGGCCCTCGGCGAGGAGCGGGCCCCCCTTGTCCTCGTACACTCCGGCCGACGCGCGGTTGGAGGCCGTGACGACGAGGGCGGAACGCGGCGCCGTCAGCGCGGCACCCAGTCCGGTGTCCAGTGTCGTGTTCGGGGTGACGCCCGGTGCGCCGCCCGGCGTCGCGCCCGGTGCGCCGCCCTGTTGGGCGCCTGTGGTCATGAGCGGGTCCAGTCCCCGGACTTGCCGCCCGTCTTCTCCTCGACCCGTACGTCCGTGATGACCGCGGCCTTGTCGACCGCCTTCACCATGTCGACGACGGTGAGCGCGGCGACCGAGACAGCGGTCAGCGCCTCCATCTCCACGCCCGTACGGTCAGTGGTCTTCACCGTGGCGAGGATCTCGACCGCGTCGTCGGCGACCGACAGGTCCACCTTGACGCCGGACACGGCCAGCGGATGGCACAGCGGGATCAGGTCCGGGGTGCGCTTGGCGCCCATGATGCCCGCGATGCGCGCGGTGGCCAGGGCGTCGCCCTTGGGCACCCCCTCGCCGCGCAGCAGCTCGACCACCCGAGGCGAGACGAGCACACGTCCGGTGGCGCGGGCGGTGCGCGCGGTCACGTCCTTCCCGGATACGTCGACCATCCGGGCCGCGCCCGCCTCGTCGATATGTGTCAGTCGGTCCTGCGTGCTCATGCCTGGCGCTCCCGGTGGGGCCCTGCGGGCCCGTGTACTGGCCTGGGGTCTGTCCCTGGTGTGGGCAGACACGGTACCCGCACCGGGTGGCGCTCAGCCGAGCAGTATCACGTCGAGCTCGGTGCCGGGCTCGACCTCGGTGGTGTCCTCCGGGACGACGATCAGCGCGTCGGCCCGGGCCAGGGCGGCGATCAGATGGGAACCCGCGCCGCCCACCGGGGTCACGGTGCCGTCCTGCGCGTAGGTCCCGCGCAGGAACTGCCGCTTGCCCGCGGGCGAGGTCAGCGGCTGGTCCGTCTTCAGGGTCGCGCGGACCGGCTCGCGGTGGACGTCCGGCAGGCCCATCAGGGTGCGGATCGCGGGGCGTGCGAACAGCTCGAAGGAGACGTACGACGAGACCGGGTTGCCCGGCAGCGCGAGCAGCGGGGTGTGGTCGGGGCCGATGGAGCCGAAGCCCTGGGGTTTGCCGGGCTGCATGGCGAGCTTGCGGAACTCGATGCCGCTGCCCGCCTCGTCCTCGTCCCCGACGTGCGACAGGGCTTCCTTGACGACGTCGTACGCGCCGACGCTGACGCCGCCCGTGGTGACCAGCAGGTCGGCCCTGATCAGCTGGTCCTCGATGGTGGCGCGCAGGGTCTCGGCGTCGTCGGCGACGGCTCCGACGCGGTAGGCGAGCGCGCCCGCGTCACGGGCCGCGGCGGTGAGGGCGAAGCTGTTCGAGTCGTAGATCCGGCCTTCGGTCAGCTCCTCGCCCGGTTGCAGCAGTTCGCTGCCGGTGGAGAGCACCACGACGCGGGGGCGGGGGCGCACCCGGACCGTTCCCCGGCCGATCGCGGCGAGCAGGGCGAGCTGCGGGGGCCCGAGCACCGTCCCGGCCGCGAGGGCGCGCTCACCGGCCCGTACGTCGCTGCCGCGCGCGCGTACATGCGCGCGGGCCGCGGCGGGGCGGTACACCCTGACCTCGCCCGCCGCGCCGCCGGGGGCCGTGCTGTGCGGGGTCATGGAGCCGACCGGGCCGCCGCCCAGGCCGCCGTCGGTCCACTCGACGGGGACGACCGCCTCGGCGCCCGGCGGCAGGGGCGCGCCGGTCATGATGCGCGCGGCCTGGCCGGGGCCGACGGCGAGGCCGCCGGCGCCGCCCGCAGCGACGTCGCCGATGACCTCCAGGACCGCGGGGAACTCCTCGCTGGCGCCCGTGACGTCGGGCGCCCGGACGGCGTACCCGTCCATGGAGCTGTTGTCGAAGGGCGGCAGCGAGACGGGCACCGTGATGTCGTCGACGAGCACGCAGCCCTGGGCGTCCAGGAGCTGAAGCTCGATGGGCTCCAGCGGGCGGACCGTCGCCAGGATGTCGTCGAGGTGCTCGGTCACCGACCAGACGTGGGTCTGGCCGGGGGCCTGTTCCGTCGTGCTGCTGCTCAAGACCGCTGCATCTCCTCGGTGACGTAGCTGTGGAGCCAGGTCCGGAAGTCCGGGCCCAGGTCTTCACGTTCGCACGCGAGTCTGACAATGGCACGCAGGTAGTCGCCGCGGTCGCCGGTGTCATAGCGGCGGCCCTTGAAGATCACGCCGTGCACCGGGCCGCCGGTCTCCTCGTGCGCGGCGAGCTCCTGCAGGGCGTCGGTGAGCTGGATCTCGCCGCCGCGGCCGGGCTCGGTCTTGCGCAGTATGCCGAAGACGGCCGGGTCCAGGACATATCGGCCGATGATCGCGAGGTTGCTCGGCGCCTCGGCCTGGTCCGGCTTCTCGACCAGGTTGGTGACCTGGACGACGTCGCCGTCGCCGGTCGGTTTCACGGCCGCGCAGCCGTAGAGGTGGATCTGCGACGGGTCGACCTCCATCAGCGCGATGACGCTGCCGCCGTGCTGCCGCTGCACGTCGACCATGCGCTGGAGCAGCGGGTCGCGGGGGTCGATCAGGTCGTCGCCGAGCAGGACCGCGAAGGGCTCGTCGCCGACGTGCGGGGCGGCGCACAGGACGGCGTGGCCCAGGCCCCTGGGGTCGCCCTGGCGGACGTAGTGCATGGTGGCCAGGTCGCTGGACTCCTGGACCTTGGCGAGCCGGGACTGGTCGCCCTTCTTGGTGAGGGCGGACTCCAGCTCGTAGTTGCGGTCGAAGTGGTCCTCCAGCGGGCGCTTGTTACGCCCGGTGACCATGAGGACGTCGTCCAGACCCGCCGCGACGGCCTCTTCGACCACGTATTGGATCGCCGGCTTGTCGACTACCGGGAGCATTTCCTTCGGGGTGGCCTTGGTGGCCGGAAGGAAGCGGGTGCCGAGGCCTGCTGCCGGGATGACAGCCTTGGTGATCGTGGGGCGCGTCTCAGTCATGCCCGAAGCCTAACCGGTACCTATGGGTGGAAGACGCTCCCCTGGCTCAGTCGCCCGCTTGGGGCGCATCGAGAGTGGGTGAGGGGATTGTGAGCACCGAACGTGAGGACGGAACCGACCGGCAAGGCGGCGGGACCGACCGGCGGAACGGCGGGACCGACAAGGCCGTGCTGCGCCGGGAACTGCTCGACGCCAGACGCGGGTTGACCGCCGACGCCGTACGGGACGCCGGTGCGGCGCTGGCGGAGCGCGCCCTGGAGCTCGCCGAGCTCTCGGCGGCGGGCACCGTCGCGGCGTATGTCTCGGTGGGCCGCGAGCCGGGCACGCGCGCGTTGCTGACGGCGCTGCACGCGCGCGGGGTGCGGGTGCTGCTGCCGGTGCTGCTGCCGGACAACGACCTGGACTGGGCGACGTACGAGGGGGACGAGCGCCTCGCGCGTGCGGGACGCGGCCTCCTGGAGCCCGACGGCTCGCGGCTCGGCCCGGACGCCGTGCTGACGGCGGACGCCGTGCTGCTGCCCGGACTCGCGGTGGACGGCGACGGGCTGCGGCTCGGCCGGGGCGGCGGGTCCTACGACCGGGTGCTCGCCCGGCTGGCGGGGGCGGGCGCCGACCCGGCCCTGGTGGTGCTGCTGTACGACCACGAGGTGGTCGCGCGGGTTCCCAGGGAGCCGCACGACCGCCCCGTGCACGCGGTGGTGACGCCGTCGGGCGTCCGGAGATTCGCAGCCTAGGGCGCGAAATCGCGCCCTAGGTCGGATACGCGCCCTTAGGGCACACACGTGCCCTAAGGGCGGCGGGTCACGGCCTGAGCACCAGGTGGTCGGCTGTGGCGTCCTTGACCGCCTGCTCGCTGAACGCCCAGTCGAGCAGCTCGCCCTTGGCCCACTTGTCCGTCTGGTCGGTGTAGTGGGAGCTGTAGGCGTGCCCCGATGCGCCGGTGAGGTTGATCCACTTGGACTTGTCGAAGTCCTCCAGGCTCACCACCATCCGCATCGACGGCACCCAGGTCACGTCGTAGCCGCCCGCCGCGTTCCAGCCGGTGGCGTTGACCGCGGCCTCGCCGCCGCCGAGCTCCCACGGTCCGCGGTTGAGCATCCACTTCATGAAGCCGGGGCCCTCGGTGCCGATGGTCTGGTTCTTCAGCTCCAAGGTGTGCAGGCGGCCCCAGCTCCAGCTGTCGACGTCCTTGCCGAGCTTGGCGGTCAGCTCCCAGCGGGCGTCCCTCATGGCGCGGGCGAAGAGCTGGTCGCGGGTCTTGGTCTCGCCGTCGAGGCGCGACCCCGGCGAGTGCCACCACTCGTTGTCCTGGTCGTCCAGGATGCCGCGCACCACCTCGAACCAGCGGTCGCCGCCATCCGGCTGGGCCGCGTCCGCGTCGCGCTTGCCGCACTCGAGCACGCGCCTGTTCGGGTCGTCCACGGGTCCGGTGTTGTCGGCCGGTGCGACCCGGATGCAGTCGCCCTTGACTCGCAGCTCCTTGGGCAGCTTGTCGCCGAAGGACAGCTTGAGGATGTTGCGCCACACCGCGTTGAAGTACGCGGCGGCCGCCGAGTCGGCGTCCTGCGTGTAGTCCCAGCCTTCCAGGAGCTGCTGCGCCTCGCGGACGTACGAGTCCGAGATGTCGATCTTGAGCAGCTTAGGCGTCAGCATCTTGGCGATCTCGCTGCTGTTGTCCAGCTGCATGGTGCGCATGTCGTCGGTCGAGATCTTGCCGTCGTTCTTGATCTTCGACGCGATGAGGTCGTTGATCCGCTGACTGCGGGCCCCGTAGCCCCAGTCCTCGGTGAGCTTGTACGGGTACTTCTCGGCGTCCACCACGGCCTGGTTGGCGGTGACGATGTAGCCGCGCTCGGGGTTGTACTCGTACGGCAGCGCGCGCTGTGGGATGTAGCCGGTCCAGTCGTACGCCGAGTCCCAGCCCGGCGCCGGGAGCGTGCCGTCATGGCCCTCGCCGCGGGTGGGGATCCTGCCCGGCGCCTGGTAGCCGATGTTGCCCTCGGTGTCCGCGTAGATCAGGTTCTGCGAGGGCACCTCGAAGTCGGCGGCGGCCTTCTGGAACTCCTTGAAGTTCTTCGCCTTGTTGAGCGCGAACACCGCGTCCATCGACTTGCCCGGATCCAGGGCGGTCCAGCGCAGCGACACCGCGTAGCCGTCGGCGCGGTCCGGCGCCGCGGCCGGGACCGGGGCCTCGTCGCCGACCTTGCCGAGCTCGGTGCTGCGGTCGGACAGCAGCGGGCCGTTGCCGGTCTCCCGTACGACGATCTTCTTGTCCTTGCCGCCCGCGACCTTGATGGTCTCGCGGCGGGTCTCGAAGGGCTGCACCTTGCCGTCGCGCAGGTAGCCGTCGCCCTGGATCTTCTCCAGGTAGAGGTCCGTGACGTCGGCGCCGAGGTTGGTCATGCCCCAGGCGATGTCCTGGTTGTGGCCGATGATCACGCCGGGCAGACCGGCGAAGGTGTAGCCGGAGACGTCGTACTGGCACTTCTTGGCGTCGCCCGTGCAGTGCAGGCCCATCTGGTACCAGATCGACGGGAGCTGGGGGGCCAGGTGCGGGTCGTTGGCGAGCAGGGGCTTGCCCGTGGTGGTGTGGGCGCCGGAGACGACCCAGGAGTTGGAGCCGATGCCGGAGCCGTTCGGGCCCAGGCCGTCGGGGAGGCTGTCCAGGATCTCGGCGAGGCCGGAGAGCTGGGCGGTCATACCGTCGGGGGCGGCCGCGCCGCCTGCGAGGCCGGTGCCGGTGCCAGTTCCGGTCCCGGTGCCTGTACCCGTCCCGGTGCCTGTACCCGTACCGGTGCCCGTGCCCGCACTGCTGCCGGTGCCGGTGCCGGTGCCGGCGCCCTGCTGAGCGTCCGCGTCGGTCTCCGACGGAGTGCCCTTGGGGTCGTACTTCTGGGTGTCCGGGTCCACCGCGCCGCCCTCGATGATCGGCTGGTGGAGGTCGTACGGGTACTCCGGGTACAGGTCGGCGATCTGCTTCGGGCCGAGCCTGGCGTACATCAGGGAGCGGTCGATCTCGTCCTTCATGTTGCCGCGCAGGTCCCAGGCCATGGCCTTGAGCCAGGCGACCGAGTCGACCGGCGTCCACTTCTCGATCTTGTAGTCGTTGGTGAAGCCGAGCGCCGCGTACTCGACGGAGACGTCCTCGCCGCTCTTGCCGTCGAGGTACGCGTTGACCCCGTCGGCGTAGGCCCGCAGGTACTTCTTCGTCTGCTCGGAGAGCTTGGTGTCGTACTCCTCCTTCGCCACCCGGTGCCAGCCGAGCGTGCGCAGGAACTCGTCGTTGTCGACCTGGCCCTTGCCGAACATCTCGGAGAGCCGCCCGGAGGTCAGATGGCGCCGTACGTCCATCTCCCAGAAGCGGTCCTGCGCCTGGACGTAGCCCTGGGCCTTGAACAGGTCCTCGTCGGTCTCGGCGTAGATCTGCGGGATTCCGTTGCCGTCACGCCGTACGTCGACCGGCCCGGCGAGGCCCTCGACCTTGATCGTCCCCTTGGTCTGCGGGAAGGAGGCGCGCACGGTGCTGATGCTCCAGTACGCGCCATAGCCCACGGCCGCGACGAGCGCGAGCACCAGCACGATCACGATCAGGCGGGCGCGTCGCCCCTTCTTCTTGCCGGTCTGCTGGCCGGAAGAGGCGGTGGTGTTCGCGGGCATCGCTGTCCTTGTGGGTCTTCGTTCGCCTTCGAGTGCCTTCGAGTGCCCTTGAAGGGAGGCGATTGGCAGAGCGGTCCTGGAGTACTGGAGCAACCATAGGCGGAGGGTCCGACACCCCTGGACGCGGTGTCCGCAAGGTATATCGCACCGGTGATCAGCACCCGTCAAGAACCCGTCAAGGTTAGGTAGGGTAACTAGACAAAGTAACTAACTCGTCTTGCCTCGTGGAAGGAACGGCCCCTGACTGTCGACCAGCTGAACCAGCTGCTTCTCGTCGCCTCGCTCGTCCTGCTCGTCGCCGTCGTCGCGGTGCGCATCTCCTCGCGCAGCGGCCTCCCCAGCCTGCTCCTGTACCTGGGGATCGGGATGGCGCTCGGCCAGGACGGCATCGGCAGCGTCGCCTTCGACAACGCCGAGCTGACACAGGTGATCGGCTATGCCGCGCTGGTGGTGATCCTGGCCGAGGGTGGTCTGGGCACCCAGTGGAAGGAGATCAGACCCGTCCTTCCGGCGGCGTCCGTGCTGGCGCTGGGAGGCGTCGCGGTGAGCGTGGGCATCACGGCGGCGGGCGCGCACTATCTGGTCGGCCTGGAGTGGCAGCAGGCGCTCATCATCGGCGCGGTGGTCTCGTCGACCGACGCCGCCGCGGTCTTCTCGGTGCTGCGCCGGATCCCGCTGCCCGCTCGCGTGACCGGCGTCCTGGAGGCCGAGTCCGGCTTCAACGACGCCCCGGTGGTGATCCTGGTCGTGGCCTTCTCCACGGTGGGTCCGATCGACAGTTGGTACATGCTCGTCGGCAAGATCGCCCTCCAGCTGGCGATCGGGGCCGTGGTCGGCCTCGCGGTGGGCTGGCTCGGCGCGTACGGGATCCGGCATGTGGCGCTGCCCGCGTCCGGCCTCTACCCGATCGCGGTGATGGCGGTCGCCGTCACCGCTTACGCCGCGGGCGCTCTGGCGCAGGGCAGCGGCTTCCTCTCCGTCTACCTGGCCGCGATGGTGCTCGGCAACGCCAAGCTGCCGCACTGGGCCGCCACGCGCGGCTTCGCCGACGGTCTCGGCTGGATCGCCCAGATCGGCATGTTCGTCCTGCTCGGACTGCTGGTCACGCCGACCGAGCTGCTCGCCGACGCCTGGCCCGCGATCGTCGTGGGCCTCGTCCTGACGATGGTGGCCCGGCCCGTGTCGGTCCTGGTCAGCCTGCTGCCGTTCCGGCTGCCCTGGCAGGAACAGGTGCTGATGTCGTGGGCCGGGCTGCGCGGCGCGGTGCCCATCATCCTGGCCACGATTCCGCTGGTCACCGGGGTCGAGGGCAGCGACCGGATCTTCAACATCGTCTTCGTCCTGGTGGTCGTCTACACCCTGGTGCAGGGGCCGACGCTGCCGTGGCTGGCCAAGGCGCTGCGGCTCGGCGACTCCTCGGAGGCGGCCGACCTGGGGGTCGAATCCGCACCCCTGGAGCGGCTGCGCGGCCATCTGCTGTCGGTGACGATCCCCTCGACGTCGCGGATGCACGGGGTGGAGGTCGGGGAGCTGCGGCTGCCTCCGGGGGCCGCGGTCACCCTCGTCGTACGGGGCGGGGAGTCCTTCGTGCCCACGCCGACCACCGTGCTGATGCACGGTGACGAGCTGCTGGTGGTGGCGACCGATCCGGTACGCGACGCCGCCGAGCACCGGCTCCGGGCGGTCGGGCAGGGCGGCAAGCTGGCCGGATGGCTGGGCACCGCGCGCCGGACCGACGGGGAGCACGGCCGCCGGACGTCTGGGTGACCGGGCGTCCGGCCTGACCGGGCGTCCGGCAGCGCGCCCGGCAACCAAACGTCTGGTAGATCACAGGCGGCAAGCCGGATTACTTCCCGATTTCAGAGGCATAGGTGCGGATAACCCCTTACTATGAAGGGACACTGATCAAACCACCTCTGTCTGATGCAGAGCTGGCGCGACCGCACGGCGGCCGCGGCCCTTGAGCGGGGGCCGGGTATCACCGACGTTCCTGCGCAAGAGGACAGCTCTCGGCGACGTCACACGGGCCCGCCACCAGGCAGCAGAAAGGCAAGGACCGTGGCGTCCACGGTCAACTCCGGCTCCCGTCCCGGATACGGGCAGCTTCTGCGCACTCCCGGCGCTCTCTCGTTCGTCCTGCCCGGCTTCGCCGCGCGGCAGCCGTTCGCCATGCTGACGATGTCGATCGTCCTGCTGGTGCAGCACACCACGGGGTCGTTCGGCAACGCGGGCGCCGTCGCCGCCGTCGCCGGTGTCTCGATGGCGCTGTTCGCCCCGCAGAGCGGCAAGCTCGCGGACCGCTTCGGGCAGCGCGCGGTCCTGGTTCCCGGCGTCCTGGTGCACGCCACGGCGGCGATCCTGCTGACCGTGCTGGCGCTCGCGCACGCGCCGCTGTGGGTGCTGTTCGCGGCCGCCGTTCCGGTGGGCGCGTCGGTGCCGCAGGTCGGCCCGATGGTGCGGGCCCGCTGGGCCGCGGTGCTCGACCGGCCCGAGCGCCGCCGTCTCACGCAGACCGCCGCCGCCTTCGAGTCGGTCACCGATGAGCTGACCTTCGTGGTCGGCCCGGTGCTCGCCACCGCCCTGTGCACCTGGGTGCACCCCGGCGCCGGGCTCGCCGCCGAGGCCGCGCTGACCCTCGCGGGCGGCCTGCTGTTCGCCGCCCAGCGCGGCACCCAGCCCACCCCGCACGGCATCGCCCGCGCGGGCGACGGCCACGCGCGCGTGAAGCGCGTTTCCGCCCTATCGGTGCCCGGCCTACGGGTCCTCGTCGTGGCGCTGCTCGGCATCGGCGTCGTCTTCGGCGGCATGCAGGTGTCCCTGACGGCCTTCGCCGAAGAGGCCGGACAGCCGGGCGTGAACGGCCTGCTGTACGGGATCTTCGCCGCGGGCAACATGCTCACGGGCATCGTGTTCGGCGCGATCGCCTGGAAGGTGGGGCCACAGCGCCGGCTCCTGCTCGGATACACGGCGCTGACGCTGATGGCGTCCACCCTGTGGACCGTGCACTCCGTGCCGCTGTTCGCGATCGTCGGACTGCTGGTCGGCGTCTGCATCGCGCCCGCCCTGATCACCGGCTTCACCCTGGTCGAGACGCTGGTCCCGGCGTCGGCGCGGACCGAGGCCTTCACCTGGCTGACGGGCGCGGTCGCGTTCGGACAGGCGGCGGCCGTGACGGTCTCCGGGCAGCTGGCGGACGCCCACGGGGCCAGCGCCGGATTCCTGGTCCCGCTGGCCGGTACGGCGCTGGCGCTGATGACCCTGGTGGCCCTGCGCTCGCGGCTCACACCCCCCACTCAGGGGCGCACCGTGGCACGTGGCGTCGGTCACCGCGTACCCGTAACAGTGGACTGATCCGAGGGAATGCGTCACTATTGACCGTCGTTAGCACTCATCGAGTGAGAGTGCCAGGAGGAAGCAAGTGCCGACGTACCAGTACCAGTGCACCGAGTGCGGCGAGGGCCTCGAGGCGGTGCAGAAGTTCACCGACGACGCCCTGACCGAGTGCCCCAGCTGCGCGGGACGCCTGAAGAAGGTGTTCTCCGCGGTCGGCATCGTCTTCAAGGGCTCCGGCTTCTACCGCAACGACAGCCGTGGCTCCTCGTCGAGCAGCACGCCGTCGCCGGCGCCCGCCGGATCGACCTCGGCCTCGGCTTCGTCCTCGTCGGGTTCTTCGACGTCCGCGTCTTCGTCGTCGTCCTCGTCCTCGTCCTCTTCGGCGTCGTCCGCCGCTTCGGGGGCCAAGAGCTCCAGCGGCGGCTCGTCGGCCGCCTGACGGATTCCTGTTCCCGGCGTCCGTCTGACGCCCGTGATCTCGGGGCCCCTCGTTCGTACGGGCAAGGGGCCCTTTAGTCTGCTCGGATGGCTAATCGGATGAGGCACGCGGACATCGGTGTGATCGGCGGATCGGGCTTCTACTCCTTCCTGGAGGACGTCACCGAGATCCAGGTGGACACCCCCTACGGAGCGCCCAGCGACTCACTCTTCCTCGGCGAACTCGCCGGTCGGCGGGTCGCCTTCCTGCCCCGGCACGGCCGCGGACACCACCTGCCGCCGCACCGCATCAACTACCGCGCCAACCTGTGGGCCCTGCGCTCGCTCGGCGTCCGGCAGGTGCTCGGCCCCTGCGCCGTGGGCGGGCTGCGGCCGGAGTACGGGCCGGGCACGCTGCTGGTCCCGGACCAGCTCGTGGACCGTACGAAGGCGCGGACGCAGACGTACTTCGACGGGGAGCCGCTGCCCGACGGCACGGTGCCGAACGTGGTGCACACGTCGTTCGCCGACCCGTACTGCCCCGAGGGCCGCAGGGCCGCGCTGAAGGCGGCGCGCGCACGGTCCTGGGAGCCGGTGGACGGCGGGACGATGGTCGTGATCGAGGGGCCGCGCTTCTCCAGCCGCGCGGAGTCGCAGTGGCACAGCGCGATGGGCTGGTCGGTGGTCGGGATGACCGGGCACCCGGAGGCCGTACTCGCCCGCGAACTGGGGCTCTGCTACACCTCGATGGCGCTGGTGACGGACCTGGACGCGGGGACCGAGACGGGCGAGGGCGTCTCGCACACCGAGGTGCTGCGGGTGTTCGGCGAGAACGTGGGCCGCCTGCGGGAGGTGCTCTTCGACGTGGTGGGCGCGCTGCCGCCGACCGAGGAGCGCGACTGCCTGTGCACGCATGCGCACGACGGGTGGGACCTGGGCATCGAGCTGCCCTGACTCCCCCTGACTCCCCCGGACCCCCTGGCCCCCTGACTCCCTGACTCCCTCGGGTGAGGGAGTTATCCACAATCGGGGGCGGGTCCACAGGGCTCAGCGGGATCGGGCGGAAGCCTGCATGGTGAGAAGCGTTCAAGCGTTCAGCGGACGTTCCTCTCTCATCTCACGGCAGGCGGTGTTTGCCATGTCCTCATCTCACCCGCCCCACTCCCCCTCGGTTCCTCCCCCGTGCGAGGTTCCGCACTTCGCGCCGCTACGGGTGCGCGGCGGGCCGCGGCAGCGGCTGCTGCGCGCGGTGCGCCGCAGACGGCGGCCGCTGGCCGCGGGGCCTGTCTCGTATACACAAATCCCAGCCCCCGAGACGCTACAGGTCATCGCGTATTGCGGCGTGTGGGT
>NZ_JBTVYK010000039.1:0-71716 GCF_054788135.1 Streptomyces sp. O3 | reverse complement strand
AGATGTGTATAAGCCACCGCCGCCGGGGTGGCGAAGTCGGAGGCCGCCGCCGCCCGCGCGGCCGCCGCCGAGGCCGACGCCCAGGCCGCACGGGCCTCCAGGGCGGCCTCCTCCGCCCGGTCGCTGGCGGCCGTCGCCGCGACCGCGGCGAGGGCGGCACGGGACGCCGCCAACTCCGCGGCCACCCACGCCGACAACGCGGCCGACGCCGCGGACGAGGCGGCCGCGCACGCGGGCGAGGCCGTCGACCACGCCAACCGCTCCGCCAAGTACGCCGCCGCGGCCAAGGAGGCGGCCGACGAGGCCGTGCAGGCCGTCAAGGACGCCGAGGCGGTGGAGCAGCAGGCACGCGAGGCGGAGCAGGCGAAGATCGCCGAGCACACCAAGCAGGGCCTGGACGAGGCCGCCCGGCTCGCCGCGCTCGAGAAGCAGGACATCGAGAACGCGCGCGACCAGCTCAGCCAGAAGCAGGCGCAGGACGCGGCCACCCGCGACCTCATCGCCAGTGCGGAGAAGGCGCTTCAGGCGGGCGACGAGGCGACCGCCGTCGCCGAGGGCCGCAAGGCCTGCCTCAACCTGCTGACCTCGCACGGCACCTGGACCCGCGAGGCGGCCGAGTTCGCCGCGGCCGGCGACGACCAGGCGATCCTGGCCTGGGTCGACACCGACCGGGTCATCGCGCAGAACCAGGACGACCGGGAGACCGCCCTCTACATCGGCCGGATCTCCACGGCCGATGTGGCCGACGGCGTCCAGCGGGCTCTGGAGTCCACCGACGAGGGCGCCCCCGCGGCTTTCCTCAGCGGGGGCATGATCGAGGCGGCCAAGACCGACAACACCGCCGCGATCTTCCGCGTACTCGGCAAGAACCCCGGCAAGGCGGTCAAGCAGGCCGCCGAGGACGCTCTGGCCGACGGCTCGGCCCAGGCCGTCCATGACTTCTTCGCCACCAAGTACGGGGCGGCGCAGAAGCAGGACGACACCGTCGCCGCCTTCAAGATCCTCGACACCGCCGGGCCGTACACCAAGATGGCCGCGCAGGTGGCGCTGGAGGGCCCGGCGTGGATGCTCCGGGACTTCGTCACCACCATCCACCCGCGCATGGTGCAGCTGGACGCGGACGCCGCCACCCACATCGCCGCCATCCGTGCCTCGCTCGCCCACGCCGCGAGGATCGCGCAGGACGCGGTGACGGACGCCGCGTACGCGCACAAGGCGGCGGCGGAGGCGAAGAACGCGGCCGACGAGGCGCTCAAGTGGGCCGACGCGGCGGAGAAGTCCGCCGTCCAGGCCGCCACGCACGCCAAGCGGGCGGACGCGAACGCGGACGCCGCCGAGCAGTCCGCGAAGGAGGCCAAGGCCTCCGCGGCCACGGCGCAGAAGGCGGCCCTGACCGCCCGTTCGGCCTCCCGGCGGGCCAACTACTCCGCCAACCAGGCCAGCGCGTCGGCGGATTCGGCCGTGCAGTCGGCCATCGACGCGCAGGCGTCCGCGAACGCGGCCCGGAAGTCCGCGCTCCAGGCGGGCAAGGACGCCAAGACGGCGGCCGCCGCCGCGTCCGAGGCGCGCTCGATCGCCGCCGCCAAGCGGAAGGCCGAACTGGCGGCCGCGGCGAAGGAGCGGGCGGAGAAGGCCCGGAAGGAGCGGGAAGAGGGCACCGACCCGGCGGACACGTCCGACAGCGACAAGACGTGCAAGCCGGGCGAGACGTTCCTCGGCGGCGACAAGGAGGACTGGCAGGAGGTCGCCAACGCCCTGTCCGCCGTCTCCACCGTCACCGGCGGCCTGGCCGCGGCGTCGCTGCTGGTGCCGCCGCCGTTCGGCGAGGCGGCCGGGGCCTTCTTCGGCACGGTCTCGCTGATCACCGGCGGGGCGAGCGCCATCATCACCGGCTTCACCGACGGCTGGGGGTCCAAGGCGTTCCTCACCTCCGCGTTCGGCGTCGCGATCGGCGTCTTCACCGGCGGCGTCCCGTGGACCAAGTTCGGCGGCGTGTCCGGTCTCGTCGACGAGGCCTGGGACGGACTGCGCTCCGCGCCGGTCCTGGCCGCACGCCTCCAGCAGGAAGTGATCTCTCCGGCCCTGGGCGCCTTCACCACCAAGTGGGACCAGGCGACGGACACCATCGGCGAGGCGGTCAGCGACACCTGGGACGCCCTGACTCCCTGGTAGCCGTGTCCGATCCGGGGCGGGGCGCGCGTTCGGGCGCGCATAGGGTGGAGCGCGCACCCGCACCGCGCTCCGCCCCGGAAGGACCGTCGGCCTTGTTCCTGTCGCTGCCCGCTTACGCCTGGGGCGTCGTCGCCGCGATCGTCACCGTGCTCCACATCGCCCTGATGCGCTGGTCGATGCCGACGCCGAAGGGCAAGAGAAGCGTCTCGTTCATCCCGCTCGTCCTCGGCGGAACGCTGATGGCGTCCGCGCTGGCCAAGGGCTTCTCCCTCTCCGTCACCCTCTACCTGTACGCGTCCTGCCTGCTGGCCTTCCTCATCGGCATCGTCCCGGTGAAGAAGTGGGTCGCCGCCGACATCCTGAAGCAGGAACAGAACCCGGACATCAAGGTCAAGCCGCATACGCCGTCGCTGGTGTGGATGCTCTCCTCGATGCTCCTCTCGGTGTTCGTCATGATCGGCGTCTGGATGTCGAACGCGTAGGCACTCTCCCAGGGGATCCAGACGGGAAACCCCGCACGGATCCCCGCACGGACTCCCGCCTGCCTCACACGAGTTCAGCCGCCAGCAGCGCGGCGATCTCGGCCACCAGCGGATCGTCGGCTGGCGCGTCCTTTTCGTGCTTGGCCGTCAGCACGGCCAGCACGACCGGCGCACCGTCCGGCGGCCAGGCGACGCCCACGTCGTTGTTGCCGCCGTACGCCCCGCCGCCGGTCTTGTCGGCGAGGAGCCAGTCGGCGGGCAGACCGGCGCGGAACCTCCGGGCGCTGGTCGTGTTGGCGAGCATCCAGCAGGTGAGCCGCTCCCGGTCCTCGGGCGCGAGCGCGTCGCCGAGCGTGAGGCGCGCGTAGGTCCGGCCGATGGCGCGGGCGGTGGTGGTGTCGGTCCTGCGCCATGGTTCCGCCGAGTTGAGTTCCGGCTCCCAGCGGTCGAGCCGGGTCCTGCCGTCCCCGACCGAGCGGCAGAAGCGGGTGACGGCGGTCGGCCCGCCCAGCTCGCGGAGCAGCAGGTTTCCCGCGGTGTTGTCGCTGTAGCGGAGGGCGGCGTCGCACAGTTCCCCGACGGTCATGCCGTCGGCGAGGTGCTCGGCCTCGGAGGTGATCGGGGAGTAGCCCGACTTCTCCACGTACGCGGCGGAGTACCGGACGCGCTTGGCCAGGACCTCCCCGTCGTGGTCGAGGTCGCGCAGGACGGCCGCGGCGGCGATCGTCTTGAACAGGGAGCACATCGGGAAGCGTTCGTCCGCGCGATACGTCACCGTCCTGCCGGTGCGCGTGTGGTGGGCGAACACGCCCATACGGGCGGAGTGCCGCTGCTCGAGCTCCCGCAGGCGTGCGGTGACGCCGTACCCGCCGGGTGAGGCGTGCGCCGTGCCGCCGCCGAGTGGCAGGGCCGCGGAGACCGCCGTACCGGCGGCGAGAGCGAGTGCGGTGCGGCGGGACGGGCGTGGGCCTGTGGTGGGCAACGCGGTTCCCTTCCGAGACGATCACGACGTACGAAAACCGGTGGAACAGTGCCGATGCGCGCTACTACCGTACGGGCGGACCGAGTCGTCTAGTCAAGGACGTGCCGTTGTACACCGTGTGAGACCTCCCAAGCGCTGATCTCCTCGCGCGTCGCGCATATGCGCCGCGCTGCTTTCCGCTGCGGACTTCTCACCGAAACTGGTGTATTTCTGTGCTCAATAACTGGCTGGTCATGCCCACCTGCCTGCCGCTCGTTCTCCGCCGCTGCCACGCGTGTGCGTCCACGCGCCTGCGGCCGAACGGCAGATTTCGCGTCAACGCCCACCACAAGCTCATCGACGCCTGGCTCCTCGCGCTCTGTACGGCGTGCGGGGAGACCGCCAAGCTCACGGTCCTGGAGCGGAGGAACGTGCGCTCTGTACGACCCGCCCTACTGGACCGGCTGCACGGCAACGACCCCGGCCTGGCGGCTGAGCTGCTCCAGGATCCGGCCGTCCGGCGCCGCAATCGCCTCGCCCTCGACTGGGACGGCGCGTGGCGTCTTGACACCGGCGGATCGGATCACCTGGGCCGCGAGGCGATCGACGTATCGGTCCGCTTCGCGGCGCGCATCCCGGTCCGGCCGACGCGGCTGATAGCCGACGGCTGCGGTCTCTCACGGGCCGAGGTCGAGCGACTGCTCACGGAGGGAAGCCTCGTTTCGGCGGTCCGGCTGAGCGACAAGCTCTCCGACGACTTCACCTTCACGCTCAAACGCTGAGCCCTCCTCGGGCCCAGGGGGCTGTCCGGCGGATCCTGCCGGACAGCCCCCCCCGCGGCGTCCTGCCTCCAGCCGCGCAGCTCCTAGTCGCGCAGATCCACCATGCAGAACACCTTGTCGTACCGACGCTCACCCACGGCCACGAAGTCGGGCAGCCGCCCGTACTCACGAAACCCCAACGCCCGGTAGAGCCGCAGTGCGTGCTCGTTGTCCCCACGGGCGTCGAGGGTCAGCACCTCGACGCCCGCCGCCCGAGCGTCCTCGACCAGCGCCGAGGTCAACGCCCGCCCGATGCCCCGCCCCTGAGCCCACTCGGCGACGGCGACCTTCTCCAGGTCGGCATGCGGCCGATGCGTGGGCCGTGCGTACCGCACCCAGTACCCGAGCCCGGCGAGCCGCCCCTCCACGTACACGACCCGCAGCGCCGCGTCCCCGTCCCGCACCGCGCCCCGCACCCGCCCGAGCAACTCCGCCACTTCCTCCACCGACGGCGCCTCCACCCACCCCAACGCGGCCCCGCCCCGCACCAGATCCCCCAGAACCTGCTGCACCTCGCCCACGAACCCTTCATCCAGCTCGGGCGCGCTCACCATCACCGTCTTCATCGCCGCACCCTAACCAACCGAGCCGCGCGAGGCGCGAGCCCTTACGTCTGGCCCGCGAGGATCAGGAGGCGCCTGTGTCCTCTTCCTCGCGTAGTTCCCCTGGTGTCGGGGTGGTGGTGCGCATGAACGAGTCTTCCTCGGCCCAGATACTCGTGATGGACAACGCGGCGCATAGATCGAGCATGTCCTGACGGGGGCGGCTTGGGAGGAGTAGGCCCAGTGCGGGGAGTGGGGCTATGTATCGCTGGTAGTCGAAGAGTTGCCCTATTCCCGTGCGGATGGCATCGCGGGTGACAGTTCCTTTGGCCTCGATGAGGAAGTTGCGCTCGGGTACGTAGAGGTCCGTATGGAGCGTGGTGCGCTCGTTGGCGAGGGTGATCTTCTTTCTGGTGGCGTTTAGTCCGCGACGCTTGAGGTGGTCGCGATACCGCTGAACGAGGAGTGATTCACGGCGCTCTGCTTCTCGTGGCGGCTGCGCGCCCACAGTCGAGCGCTCGGTCACACGCTGCTCGATGTCTACGTCCTCGACTGTGGTTTGTGTGGGATGACGCGAGATTGGAGGCGTGTGGGTGGAGGGCCGCGAGACTTGACTGAGGCGGAAGGTGATGACGCTGCGTGTCTCGCCGAATTTGTCTGGGCGGTCCATTCGGTACCAAGGATTTTCCTCGGCGAGCGTGAATTCGCCGAGGTGTTCGATAACGCCTGACGATACGGGGCGAAATACGTGGAGTGGTCGGCCGTCCTCACGATGCTTCAGGATGCTGAGGTTGCCGCCGGTCATCTGTTGGTCGCCGACAGTCCCCTCGCCGGTGTAGTGATAGTAGCCGTCGGCTCCCCAGTCGTCGACGTAACCGTAAAGGCGAGGAGCTTTATGGCTGCTGAAGAGCATCAGCTCGTGCTGCGCCTTTGTGGCTGGGGTGATTCCCTTCTGTCTGTTCCCGCCAAACTCGTCATGGATTTCACTTCGGCGACGTCGGTGGCTGACCGGTATAGGCAGCATGGAACCTTCCTGGTGCCTGGTGTCACACCGGGCGAGTGGTGAGTGTGGAGGGCGGCGGTCTGAGGGCTAGAGCGTCTCGGGCTGCCCGTGGCAGTCGGTGTATGGGCTGCCTGAGCCGCACCAGCAGGCATCCTCCGGTGGCCAGGGGGCGGCGCGGCCGCGGGCGGCCAGGGTTGTCGCGTACTGGGGGAGGAGGTCCGGGTCGGCGGGGGACGCGGACTCGGAGGCGGCGAAGGCCTCGTAGGAGGGGACCGTGGCGGTGACGATGCCCAGGTTGGGGGTGCCGGACGCGGCCAGTTCGCGGAGGCTGGACTCTATGGTCGCCAAGTGCTCGGAGTGGGAGGGGTACTCGGAGGTGAGGGCGGGGTACGCGGCGAGGAGTTCCGCCAGCTCGGTGGACGGCCAGTGCAGGACCGCCACCGGGAAGGGGCGGGAGAGGGCCTCCCGGTAGGTGCCGAGTTCGGCGCGGAGGCGGGCGATCTCGGCGCGGAGCTCGGCGGGGTTCTCGGAGCCGAGCGACCACAGGCGTTTGGGGTCGTGGAGTTCGTCCAGGGGGATCGGAGACGGGTGGACCTCGTCCGCCAGGGCGTCCCAGGCGTCGTGTGCCGTGCCCAGCAGACGGCGCACGCGGTGGCGGCCGTAGAGGAGGGGGTGGGTCTCGCGCGGGGGGTGACGGTGCGTGGTTGGTGTGGGGGTGGGGAGGAGGAGCGTGGCGGCCTCGGTGAACACCTCGTGGGCGGTGGGGAGTTCGTCGTGGGACTCCAGGGACTCCGCGATGATCACCCAGGGCGCGGGGGAGCGGGGAGCCGTGCTGCGCAGCCCGTCGATGATCGCGCGGGCCTCCGCCTCGTGGCCGTACTCCCAGAGGTTCGAGGCCTTCAGGGCGCGGATGAGGGAGGGGTCGCTGACCGTCCCGGCGGGGCGGGCCAGCAGGTCGTCGTAGAGCGTGGTGGCCCGCTCCCGGTCACCGGCCAGCTCACAGTGGGCGGCCGCCTGGAGCAGCAGGTGCTCGGCGTCCTCGGGGTACTGGGCCGCGGTGCGCAGCAGGCGCTCGGCTTCGGCTGTGTGGTCGGCAGGCGTGTCGGGGCGCATGGGAGACACCGTACTGCCGTGGGCGGGGTCGACGGCAGGAGCGTTCCCGGCCCGAGGCGCGGGCCTGGTCAGTTGTGGGGGCAGCGCTTATCGTGCCCGCCGGTGGAGGGAGCGGGCGTGCGCGAGCGCGAGCGGGTTCCGGTGGTGTTGGCACGGGGTGCCGCACGGCGGCGGCGTTCGATAGGGGTACGGGGGCTGTGGGGCGCGGCCGAGGTCGCGGTCACGGTGGGCGTGGTGCTGCTGCTCCTCGTGGTGCATCAAGTGTGGTGGACCAATCGGGAGGCTCAGGCGGGGGCCGCGCGGCAGGTTCGGGCTCTGGAGAGGCAGTGGCGGGGGAGCCACCCGCCGGGGCTCGCTCCGTCCCTGGGGTCCGTTCCCTCGGAGGGGGCTTCGGGAGCAGCCGAGGGGGCTTCGGACGAGGCTTCGGGGGGAGTTTCGGGGGCGGCTCCGGGAGTGGCTTCGGGGACGGTTTCGGAGGGGGGTGGGGGCTCGGGGGCCCGGTCTTCCGGGGCTTCCTCCTCGCCGCCCGCGGACCCTTCGTCTTCGCCTTCGCCTTCCGCTTCCTCGGAGTCCTCGGCCCGCTCGGCTCAGGTCTACGCCATCCTGGACATCCCCCGTATCGGCCTCCGCGTCCCCGTCGCCGAGGGGATCAGTAAGGCCGAGGTCCTGAACAAGGGGTACGTCGGCCACTACCCGGAGACCGCGGGACCCGGCCGGGCCGGGAACTTCGCCCTCGCCGGGCACCGGAACACCCACGGCGAGCCCTTCCGGCACATCGACCGGCTGCGGGCCGGTGACCGGCTGACGGTCGAGACCAGGGACGCGGTCTACGCGTACGTCGTCGACCGCACCCTGCCGCGGACCCTGCCCCGCGACGGGAGCGTCATCGCGCCCATCCCGCGCAGCGAGGTCAAGGCCGGGCACGGGTACCGCGAGCCTGGGTACTACCTCACGCTCACCACCTGCACCCCCGAGTACTCGTCCAAGTACCGGCTGGTGGTCTGGGGGAAGTTGAAGTCCGTCACGCCCCGTGCGTAAGGCCGGGGCCCTGTACGGTGGATGTCCTGGACAGAGAGGGGGTGGCTCGTGCTGGCTGGCGTGAAGGCGTCGCGGTCGGCGGGGGCGGCCCTGCTGCTGTTCCTCGTCTCACAGGTACTCGTCCAGGTACTTGTCGCCGACGGCGGCGCGCTCTCCGCCGCCGTGGCCGTCGCCGCCACCGCCGCAGCCGGGGCCGCGCTCGTCGCCTGTGCCGCCATCGCCTCGCGTTGTGTGCCCGTCGTGCCGTCCGCGTGGGTGCGTACGGCTCTGCGTGACCGTGAGCGGCGTACCGCCTTCCTGCCGCAGCGCGATCCCGACGCCTCCGGGCGTATCCGTCCCCGAGCTCCGGGGCGGCTCGTCCCGACGCCCGCGTAGGGGACGTTCTCCGTACGCTCGCCGTACGTTCTCCGTCTGCTCTCCGTCTGCTCTCCGTCTGTTCTCCGCTTGCTCTCCTCGCGGGGCGTCCTGCCGATCCGATGTCAGCTCCGATCCAGCTGACACAGCTCTGATCTCATCCGGCACGACGAGCCCTCGGAGGGTTCTTCCACCATGTCTGTTCTCCGTGCTGCCGCCGACCTGGTCGACCGCTTCGCCGACCTGTTGCAGCCCGTCTTCCACACCTCGGCGGCCGCCGCCGCGATCGTCCTGTTCACCATGGCCGTACGGCTGGCCGTCCATCCCTTGTCGCGTGCGGCCGCCCGCGGGCAGCGGGCCCGCGTCCGGCTCGCGCCGCGGCTCGCCGCGTTGCGCGAGAAGCATGCCGGGAATCCCGAGCGGCTGCGGCGGGCGGTCATGGAGCTGCACGCCGAGGAGAAGGCCTCGCCGCTCGCCGGGTGTCTGCCGAGTCTGGTGCAGCTCCCCGCGTTCCTGCTGATGTTCCAGCTGTTCTCCCGTACGGAGCTCGGCGGCGAGCCGAACGTCCTGCTCGGGCACACCCTGTTCGGGGCCCCGCTCGGCGGACGCTGGACCGACGCGCTCGCGGACGGCGGGCTGCTCGGCGGTCCCGGCGCGGTGTACCTGGTGCTGTTCGCGCTGGTCGCGGCCGTGGCGACAGTCATGTACCGGCGTACGAAGGCGCAGCTCGCGGACGCGCAGGCCGCGTCCGCCGCGCAGGCCGCGTCTGCCGCGCCGGGCGTGCCCGCCGCGCTGGCGAAGACGCTGCCGCTGATGTCCTTCGCGACGCTCGCCACCGTGGCCGTCGTCCCGCTCGCGGCCGCGCTGTACGTGGTGACCAGCGCCGCCTGGAGTGCCGTCGAGCGGGTGCTCCTGTACCGCCCGTGACGGGCGCCGCCGACGGTCCGCGCGGTCCGATATCTGAACAGGGTCTTGCGGAGTGGACAGGCAACCTGGAGGATCTGCCAAACCACCCTCCGATGGCCGCACTCCATCGGCCCCAGTGGTGACCAGGGGAGTGTGAACAATGAAGTTGCTGCGAGTCGGAGTGGTGGGGGCGGAGCGCCCGGCGCTGCTCGATCAGGACGGTGTCCTGCGTGACCTGTCGGGGCTGGTCTCCGACATCGACGGGGAGCTGCTGGCGGATGCCGCCGCGCTGGCCCGGATCCGGGAGGCCGCCGCCGCGGGCACGCTGCCCGCGGTCGACGCCGCCGGGCTGCGGGTCGGCCCGCCGCTCGGCCGGATCGGCAAGGTGGTGTGCATCGGGCTGAACTACCACGACCACGCGGCCGAGACCGGCGCGGCCACCCCGGCCGAGCCGATCGTCTTCTTCAAGGCCCCGGACACGGTCGTCGGGCCCGATGACACCGTGCTCGTACCGCGCGGGTCGGTGAAGACCGACTGGGAGGTCGAGCTCGCCGTCGTCATCGGGCGCACCGCCCGCTATCTGGGCTCGGACGAGGAGGCGCTCGCGCACGTCGCCGGGTACGCCGTCGCCAACGACGTCTCCGAGCGGGAGTGGCAGATCGAGCGCGGCGGCACCTGGGACAAGGGCAAGAACTGCGAGACGTTCAACCCACTGGGCCCGTGGCTGGTGACCGCGGACGAGGTCGCCGACCCGCAGGCGCTGGGGCTGCGGCTCTGGGTGAACGGCGAGCTGCGGCAGGACGGGAACACCAGCGACCAGATCTTCCCGGTCGCGGAGGTCGTCCGCTATGTGAGCCAGTTCATGACGCTGTATCCGGGTGATGTCATCAATACGGGTACGCCCGCGGGGGTGGCCATGGGGCAGCCCGAGCCCAAGCCGTTCCTGAGGGCCGGTGACGTGGTGGAGCTGGAGATCGAGGGGCTCGGGAGGCAGCGGCAGGAGCTCAAGCAGGCGTGAGAGACGTGGCGCGGCGTTGCGGGGGGGGGCACCGAGTCCCCCCGCCCCCGCCCCCGCCGCCCCGCGCCGAGCCCTCGGCGGGAGGGCAGCCCCCGCCGCGCCGTCAGAGCGTGACCGTCGCCCCGGCGCGTGCGGACTCGCGCGCCGCCTCCAGGATCTCCAGCGTCGCCGCCGCCTCCGCGGCCGTGACCGGGTTCGGCGCGCCGTCGCGCAGCGCCGCCGCGATCGCCGCGTAGTACGCCGGATAGTCACCCGGCAGGGTCGGTACGGGGCGGCCGCCGCCGGTCAGCGGCGACTCGCCCGCGCCGACGCGGCCCCACCGCTCCTCCGGCTCCACACCCCAGGCCCGGTCCTGGTTCCGGCCCGGACGTTCGCCCTCGCGCAGGGCCGCCTCCTGTGGGTCGAGCCCGTACTTGACGTACCCCGCCCGTGAGCCCAGCACCCTGAAGCGCGGCCCGAGCTGGGCGGTCGTGGCGGAGACGTACAGGTGGGAGCGGACGCCGCCGGTGTGCGTGAGCGCGATGAACGTGTCGTCGTCGGCCTCGGCGCCTGGTCGCCGTACGTCCGATTCGGCGTAGACGGACGCGACCGGGCCGAACAGCGCCAGCGCCTGGTCGACCACATGGCTGCCCAGGTCGAACAGGAGCCCGCCGATCTCCTCCGGGTCCCCGGACTCACGCCAGCCGCCCTTGGGCCGCGGCCGCCACCGCTCGAACCGCGACTCGAAGCGCTGTACGTCACCCAGCTCGCCGTCGGCGATCAGCTGTCGCAGGGTGCGGAAGTCGTTGTCCCAGCGGCGGTTCTGGAAGACGGACAGCAGCAGCCCGCGCTCGTCCGCGAGCGCGCCGAGCCGCCGGACCTCGGCCGCCGTACCGGCCAGCGGCTTGTCCACCACGACCGGGAGCCCGGCCTTGAGCGCGGCTTGGGCCAGCGGCACATGGGTCTTGTTCGGCGACGCGATGACCACCAGGTCGAGCGCGTCGGCCCGGTCCCACAGTTCGTCGGGCGAGGCGGCGCGGCGCAGCGCGTCGCCGTGCTCGGCCCGCGCCCGCGCCTGCCGCTCCGGGTTCGACGTGACGATCGTGTCGAGCTCGAGCCCCTCGGTGGCGGCGATCAGCGGCGCGTGGAAGACGGAGCCCGCCAGTCCGTAGCCGATCAGCCCGACGCGCAGCGGGGACGGCACGGAAGGCGAGGGGGACAGGGCCGATGAGGCCGAGGCGGACGGGGTGGGGGGAGCAGCGTGCATGCGCTCCACTTAAGCAGGTGCGCCGGGTGCGCTGCTCGGCGGGCGCAGGGCGCAGGGCACAGGCACAGGGCGCAGGGCACGGGCACGGGCACGGAGTGCGGCCTTCGTCAAACCGCGCGAGGGAAAAATACGTTGATAGGGGTGGTTTGGCTGTCTGATCGGTCGATCCGAGGCATGGCGTACGGGCACGGCTGCCCGTACGTGGCAAGGTCTCGCGGTATGCGACCGTGCAGCGCCCTCGCCCTCTGTCTCACCGCCGCTCTCGCCACCGCGACGCCCGTCGCCGCCGCGTCGCCCGCCGCCGACGGGGACGGGCCGCTCGCGCGGCCAGCGGCGGAGTGTCTCACCGCGTGGGGCGGCGAGGCAGGCGAGCGGGCCGAGCGCGGCGACTTCCCGGTGACCGCCGCCATCGAGCGCGGCCCCGACACGTACCACCCCGGCGACGCGGCACGGAACTGGACCGTCGCGCTGACCAACACCACCGACGCCGCCTGCGACGACATCCACCCGATCCTGGTACTCGTCGACGAGGAGCGCACGCTGCGCGCCCGCCAGCCGAAGCTGGAGTTCCGCGAGGGCGACCGGTGGCGGCCCGTCCCGTTCACGCGCACCGACCGGGACGAGAACATCGGCGTCTTCGACGACGGCTTCCCCGGCTTCACCATCGCGCCGGGCGAGACGGTCGACGTTCCCGTGCGCCTCGCGTTCGCCCCGGACACCGAGCCGCACCGGGTCGTCGCCCACGCGGCGCTGATCCAGCGGCGCGACGACGACGGCGACTGGGTCGGCCAGTCGGACGCCTACGAGTTCGCCGTCACCCCCCGCGAGGACGCCGCGCGGGCCGAGCGCGAGGGCGCGCCGGACGCCGCCCGCGGCGAAGCCCCGGACAGTGGCGGCGGCCGCGACGCCCACGACGCTCACGACTCTCTGCCGGGCGCGGCGCACCCGCCCGCGCAGCTCGCGGAGACGGGCGTCGGCGGTCCACCGCTCGGCCTCGGGCTCGGACTCGGGCTCGGGGCCGGGGGGTTGTGGACCGCCGTGGCCGCCCTCCTGGTCGGCGGCGGCGCGCTGGCCGTATGGGCCCGCCGCCGCGCCCGAGGCTGATCCGGCTGTTCACGGGCACCGCATACAGTTCCGCCGTGGACTACCCGAACGACCAGCACCCCGGCGCGCCCGTACGGGCAGGCGTCCCCGAGCACGGGCGTCTTCCCAAGTACTACGCGGTCAAGACGCGGATCGCCGCCCTGCTCGACGAGTTGGGCGAAGGCGAGCCGCTGCCTACGGAGCGCGAGCTCGCCCTGCGCTACGAGGTGGCGCGCGAGACCGTACGGCAGGCCCTGCGCGATCTGCTGCTCGAGGGGCGGCTGCGGCGGCACGGCCGCGGCACGGTCGTCGCCGGGCCCAAGCTGGAGCAGCCGCTCGCCCTGGCCAGTTACACCGAGGGCGTACGCCGCCAGGGGCTGCGGCCCGGCCGAAGCCTGATCTCTCTGGACCGTTTCCCGTGCCAGGGCGCGCTGGCCGCCGAGCTCGGCCTCGAACGCGGCCGCCCCGTATGGCACATGGAGCGGGTGCTGCTCGCGGACGACGAGCGGATGGGCCTGGAGAGCACCTATGTGCCAGTGGACCGGGCGCCGCGGCTCGACGTCGAGTTCGCGCCCGACTCGTCCTTCTACTCCTATCTGCGCGATCAGCTCGGCATCGTCTTCGGTGACGCGGACGAGCGGATCGAGACCGTTCTCGCGACCCCGCGTGAGGCGTTGCTCATCGGCACCCCGCCCGCGCTCCCCATGCTGCTGATCCACCGCACCTCACGGGACACCGGCGGGCGGCGTCTGGAGCGGGTGCGCACGCTGTTCCGCGGCGACCGCTTCAGCTTCACGACGCGGCTGGGGCGGCAGGACTAGGCGACTGGACTAGCGGCAGGGCCGGATCAGGCGGCAGGGCCAAGGGCGGCGAAGCAGCCCAGCGACCCGTTTAAGTCACAGGAAGATAACGGGTCTAGGCCAAGCTTGGGAGCCCGTTCACCGTCCTGTCGTCGACCGGACCCCGACCCGCCACCCGTCCCCGGAAACGTGACCGCCGTGAGAGTCATCGTCGTAGGAGCCGGTGTGGTGGGAACCATGCACGCCTGGCACGCAGTGGAACGCGGCCATCAGGTCGTCCAGATCGAACGGGAGGCCGAGGCGCGCGGGGCGAGCCTGCGCAACTTCGGCCAGATATGGGTCAGCGGCCGCGCGGGCGGGGAGGAGCTCGAAACCGCGTTGCGGGCCAGGGAGTTGTGGGAGGGCATCGGCGCTCGCGTCCCCGGTCTCGGCTTCCGGGCCAACGGCTCGCTCACCCCCGTACGCACCGAACGGGAACGAGCCGTCGCCGAAGCCGCGCTGGCCCGCGACGACGCGGCCGCACGCGGCTACCGGCTGCTCACCGCCGCCGAGGCCCGCGAGGTCAACCCCGCCCTGCGCGGCGAGTTCACCGGGGCCCTGTGGTGTGAGCGGGACGCGGCCGTCGAGCCCCGCACCGCACAACTCGCCCTCCGCGAAGCCCTGCTGGCCTCGGGCGGCTACACGTTCCTGCCCGGCAGGGAGGTCCGCGAGGTGGTCGGGGGGCACGCGGTACGCGACGACCACGGCGAGGTGCACACGGGCGACGCGGTCGTCCTGTGCACCGGCGCGGCGCTCGGCGGCCTGGTCCGCGAACTTGCCCCGGACCTGCCCGTGCGCCGGGTCCGGCTCCAGATGATGCAGACCGACCCGCTCGGCGAACCGCTCACCACCTCGGTCGCCGACGCCGACAGCTTCCGCTACTACCCGGCCTACCGCTCGCCCGCGCTCGACGAACTGAACGCCGCCCAGGCGCAGACGCCGACCGCCGCGGCGCACCGGATGCAGCTGCTCATGGTCCAGCGCCGCGACGGCGGACTGACCATCGGCGACACCCACGAGTACGTGCACCCGTTCGCCTTCGACGTGCTGGAAGACCCGTACGACCACCTCACCGAGGTCGTCGAGGCCTTCCTCGGCAGGCCGCTCCCCAAGATCCGCCGCCGCTGGGCCGGGGTGTACGCGCAGTGCGTCGACGCCGGCCGGGTGGTGCACCGCCAGCGGGTCCGCGACGGGGTGTGGCTGGTCACCGGGCCCGGCGGGCGCGGGATGACCTGCTCTCCGGCGATCGCCGAGACGACCGCGAACGAGCTGGGCTGGTGAGCGAGTTGACCCCGGAGACCAAGTTGACCCCGGAGACCAAGCTGGTCGTGCTCGATATGGCCGGTACCACCGTCGCCGACGGCGGCCTCGTCGAAGAGGCCTTCTCGCACGCCGCCGAACGGCTCGGCGTCACCCCCGGCTCCCCGGAGCACGCCGAGCAACTCGCCTACGTACGCGCCACCATGGGCGAGTCCAAGATCTCCGTATTCCGGCATCTGTACGGAGACGAGACGCTCGCCCAGCGCGCCAACACCGCCTTCGAGACCGCGTACGGCGAACGCGTCGACGGGGGCAGGGTCGCCTCGATTCCCGGCGCCCGCGAGGCCATTGAGCAGCTCCAGGGCGCGGGCCGCACCGTCGTCCTGACCACCGGCTTCGCCCGTGTCACCCTGGACGCGATCCTCGACGCGCTCGGCTGGCGCGACCTGGTGGAACTCACCCTCTGCCCGGCCGACACGGGCGGGCGCGGGCGGCCCTACCCGGACATGGTGCTGGCCGCGCTGCTGCGCACCGCCGCCGCCGACGACGTACGGGAGATCGCCGTCGCGGGCGACACGGCCTACGACATGCGCTCCGGACGCCGCGCCGGGGCCGGGACCGTCGCCGGGGTGCGGACCGGGGCGCACGACGCGCGGCGGCTCACGGCGGCCGGGGCCACCCACGTACTCGACTCGGTCGCCGAACTGCCCGCGCTGCTCGGCGGAGGTCGGCGATGAGCAGCGGCATACGGTTCGACGGCGTCACCGTCGCGTACGGGAAGACCGTGGTCCTCGACTCGCTGGAACTCACCGTCGAACCCGGCGAGGTGCTGGCCCTGCTCGGGCCGTCCGGCTCCGGCAAGACCACCGCGCTGCGGGCCGTCGCCGGATTCGTACGGCCCGCGGCCGGGCGGGTGTTCATCGGCGGGCGCGACGTCACCGGGCTGCCGCCGTACCGCCGGGGCGTCGGCATGGTCGTCCAGCAGTACGCGCTGTTCCCGCACCTGCGCGTCGAGGACAACGTCGCCTTCGGGCTGAAGGCCCAGCGAGCCGCGCGGCGCGAGATCCCGGCACGGGTCGCCGAAGTCCTGGAGATGACCGGGATGAGCGCCTACGCCAAGCGGTATCCCCGCGAACTCTCCGGCGGGCAGCAGCAGCGCGTGGCCATCGCGCGGGCGCTGGCCATCCGGCCCGGTGTGCTGCTGCTCGACGAGCCGCTGTCCGCGCTCGACGCCCGGCTGCGCTCCGGGATGCTCGCCGAACTCGCCAGGCTGCACCGCGAGTTGCCCGACGTCTCCATCTTGTACGTCACCCATGACCAGGTCGAGGCGCTGACGCTCGCCGACCGGATCGCCGTGATGGACCAGGCGCGGCTGCGGGACTGCGGCACGCCACGGCGGCTCTACCGCAGCCCGCGCACCGCGTTCACGGCGTCCTTCGTCGGCGACGCGAACCTGCTGCCGGTGGCCGTCGCCGACGGCGGTGTGCGCTTCGCGGGCACCGACCTGAAGGTCGAGACCGCGGGCGACCTCGTGGAGGGGGCGAAGGCCACGCTCTGCGTGCGGCCCCACCTGATCAGGCTCGCGCACCCGGATACGGCCCCGAACCCGGATGCGGATACGGACGCGGCCCCGGCCCCGGATGCGGACGCGGGCGGGTGCGGGGCGAACGCCCTGCGCGGCACCGTGACCGAGGTCCAGTGGCGGGGCTCCACCCACCGGCTGTACGCGGACGTCGGCGGCCACACCGTACGGGCCGACCTCCGCGAACTCCGGCAGCCGCCGGTTCCCGGAACCGAGGTCACCCTGTGCTTCGCGCCCGAGGACGCGGTGCTGCTCACGGCCGAGGTGAGCCATGGCTAGCCCCACCGCCGCGCCGCGCGCCCCGCGCCCCACGCCCGCCCCGCGCCCCGCGCCCGCCCCGCGCCGCCAGCGGGACGCGGAACCGCGCGGCGTACCGCCCTGGCTCTGGGCGCTGCCGCCCGTCGTCGTCCTCGCGCTCGTGTTCCTCTATCCGCTCGCCCTCGTCGTCCGGCAGTCCTTCTCGCCCGACGAAGGCGGCGTCTCCGCCCGGCCCTACGCCGAGGTCTTCGCCTCCCCGGCCTTCCGGGACGCGCTCGCCACCACCGTGTGGCTGGCCGTCGGGGCCACCGTCGGCTGCCTGGTACTCGGCTTCGTCCTCGCTCTGGTCATCGCCTTCGTGCCGTTCCCCGGTGGGAAGGCCGTCGCGAGGTTCGTCGACGTGTTCCTGTCCTTCCCGTCGTTCCTGATCACCCTCGCGCTGCTGTTCATCTACGGCAGCGTCGGGATGGCCAACGGCCTGTGGACCGACGTCACCGGCGCGGACAGCGGACCCTTCCAGTTCCTGACCACCCCCTGGGGCGTACTCCTCGCCGAGGTCACGTACTTCACGCCCTTCGTGATGCGGCCGCTGCTCGCCGCCTTCTCGCAGCTCGACACCGCGCAGATCGAGGCCGCCTCCTCGCTGGGCGCCAGAGCGCCGCGCATCGTCGCGCGGGTCATCCTGCCGGAGGCGCTGCCCGCGCTCGCCGCGGGCGGCAGCCTGGTCCTGGTCCTGTGCCTCAACGAGTTCGGGATCGTGCTGTTCACCGGGGCCAAGGGCGTGACCACCCTGCCGACGCTCATCTACGGCAAGGCCATCCTGGAGTCCGACTACCCGGCCGCCTGTGTCGTCGCCGTCGTCAACATCGCGATATCCGTGGGCCTCTACGGCCTGTATCGGGTGGTGAGCCGCCGTGTTGGTGCATAGCCGCCTCGGCAGGCTGGCCAGCTGGGCGCTGTTCGCCGTCCTCTTCCTGCCGCTGTTCGCGTTGCCGCTGCTGGTCATCCTCGCCGCGTCCCTGTCGGCGAACTGGTCCGGGGCCTTCCCGTCCGGGCCCACCGCCGAGCACTACACCGCCGCCGCCCGCGGCGAGTCCCTCCAGGCGCTCACCACCAGCCTGGTCACCGCGCTGACCGCGAGCGTGCTCGCCCTCACCGTCGGCACCTGGGCGGCGCTCGCCGCGACGGCCGTCGGCGGGTACGGGAAACGGGCGCTGGACGCGCTGTTCGTGCTGCCCGTCGCCGTGCCGAGCGTGGTCGTCGGGCTCGCCGTGCTGGTCGCCTTCAGCAAGCCCCCGATGCTGCTGAACGGCACCCGCTGGATCGTGATCCTCGCGCACGCCGTACTGGTCACGGCCTTCGCCTACCAGTCGGTCGCGGCGGCGGCCGCCCGGCTCGACCCGGCGTACGAACAGGCCGCCGCGTCCCTCGGCGCACGCCCCTCGTACGTCCTGTGGCGGGTGCGGCTGCCGCTGCTGCTGCCCGCGCTCACCTCGGCCGGAGGCCTCTGCTTCGCCCTGTCCATGGGCGAGTTGAGCGCCACCATGATGCTCTACCCGCCGGACTGGATGCCGCTCCCGGTCCGGATCTTCGCGGCGACCGACCGCGGTTCGCTGCTCACCGGCTCCGCGCTGGCCGTGGTCCTGATGGGGACGACGCTGCTGGTGCTGCTCGCCATGTCCGGTATCCGCACCAAGGCCTCCTACCGCTGACGCGCTCCGAACAACGCGCTCCGAACAGCGCACTCCGAACAACACGAGCACCCAACGAATCGACACGAAGGAGAACCCGACGCCATGCGCCGCCCCGCCCGGATCACCGCCGCCCTCACCTGCGGCTTCGCCCTCGCCGTCTCCCTCACCGCCTGCGGCGGCTCTGCCGCGTCCGACGACAAGGTCGTCACCGTCTACAGCGCCGACGGCCTCAAGGGCGAGGGCGGCGACGGCTGGTACGACCAGGTCTTCGCGGACTTCGAGAACGAGACCGGCATCAAGGTCAAGTATGTGGAGGGCGGCTCCGGCGAGATGGTCCAGCGCGCACTGCGCGAGCGGACCAACACCCAGGCCGACGTGCTGGTCACCCTCCCCCCGTTCATCCAACAGGCCGACGGAAAGGGCCTGCTGACGGAGTACCGGCCCGAGGGCGTCGAACAGGTCGACGGCGCGGACCGGGCCGAGAACGGCCACTGGACGGCGGTCGTGAACAACTACTTCTCCTTCGTCTACAACAAGAAGGAGCTGAAGCGCGCGCCCCAGACCTGGGAGGAACTCCTCGACAGCCGTTACAAGAACAAGCTCCAGTACTCCACGCCCGGCGTCGCGGGCGACGGCACCGCCATGGTGATCAAGGCGATGCACGACTTCGGCGGCAAGGAGCCCGCCATGGCGTACCTGAAGAAGCTCCAGCCCAACAACGTCGGCCCGTCCTCGTCCACATCGAAGCTGGCGCCCAAGACCGACAAGGGCGAACTCCTGGTCGCCAACGGCGATGTGCAGATGAACTTCGCGCAGTCCAAGTCCATGCCGAACCTGGGCATCTGGTTCCCGAAGAAGGCGGGCGGCAAGCCCACCACCTTCGCGCTGCCCTACGCGGCCGGTCTGGTCAAGGACGCCCCGCACAGCGCCAACGGCCGCCGCCTTCTCGACTACCTGCTGAGCGAGAAGGCGCAGCAGCAGGTCAGCGCGGTCGGCGGCGGGTTCGCGGCGCGCAAGGACGTCAAGGCGACCGACGCCAACGCCATCGAGCTCACCAGGATCATGGACGGGGTCGAGGTCTTCGAGCCGGACTGGGCCGACATCGACGAGAACCTCGACGCGTACGTCGACGCCTGGAAGTCCGCGACCGGAAGCTGACCCGCCCCGAACCGGTAACCCCGCCGCCATCGACGCCGTCGAGGATCTGGACAGTGTCGCCCCGCGGCGCGAAGGTAACGGGTCTGGTCCAAACGGGAGCGGAGCGAACCCCGTTCAGGCCGGGCCCGCCTCGACCCCACAGGAGGAGTACGTGCCCATGCCCCAGCCCGGACGCGGCCGCACCCTGGCCGCAGCGGCCACCGCGGCCGCCCTGCTCGCAGGCGTCACCCAGCTCTCCGCGACGGCCGCCCCCACGGTCACCCCCGCCGCCGCCCCCACGGCCGGTACCGCCGCCGATACCGCCGCCGATACCGCCGTCGGTACCGCCGCCGATACCGATACCGACAAGGTGCTGGTCATCGGCCTCGACGGCGTCAACCTCGACCGCCTCAAGCAGGCCGACGCGCCCCGCCTCAAGCGGCTGATGGCCGAGGGCCTGACCGCCGAATCCCTGCTGTACGCACGGCCGATGGCCGCCACCTCGTCCGGCCCCGGCTGGTCCACGATCGCCACCGGCGTCTGGCCCGACCAGCACGGAGTCAGGGGCAACTCCTTCTCCGGCAAGCGGTTCGACGCCTACCCCGACTTCCTCACCCGCGTCGAGAACGCCAAGCCGTCCCTCGACACCTACGCGGCCGCCGACTGGGAGCCGATCACCTCGTCCGACAAGGGCGGCCCGATCTTCGGCCCGAAGATCGACAAGCGGCTCAGCCTCAAGGGCGACGCCAACGGCTACGACGTCGAGGACCCGAAGATCGCCGCCGCGGCCTCCGACGAACTGAGGAACCGCGACCCGGACGCCGCTTTCGTCTACCTCGGCGAGATCGACATCGCGGGCCACCGCTACGGCGCGGCGAGCCAGCGCTACCTGGATGCCATCGCCAAGGTCGACACGCTCGTCGGCCAGGTGCTCGACTCGGTCACCGCGCGCCCCACCTACGACCAGGAGAACTGGAAGATCCTGGTCACCACCGACCACGGCCACACCGACGCGGGCGGCCACGGCGGCTCAAGCGCCCAGGAGCGCGGCACCTTCGTCATCGCCAAGGGCGCGGGCATCCCGGCCGGTTCCGTGCGGCATGACGTACGCCTCGTGGACGTCGCCGCCACCGCGCTGGACCACGTCGGGGTGGCCACCGCCGGTCTGGCCGGACAGCCGCTGGACAGCGGGGACCACGACGACTTCGACACTCTGCGGCCGAAGCTCCAGGGCCGCGTCGACGAGACTCACATACCGTCCGGCGTGCGGGGCTTCACCCACACCCCGCCCGCGGGCTGGACGGTCGACAACTCCCGGATGGGCGCCGGCGGCGTCACCGAGTGGCGCGGCTGGACCTTCGCCACCGACGACTTCTGGTCGCGGTCGCAGCGCGACCAGTGGCGCGAACTCAACGTCGGCCAGCGCGATGTCTTCGCCGTCGCCGACTCCGACGAGTGGGACGACAAGTCGCACACCGGGGCCTTCGACTCGACGCTGATCAGCCCCAAGTGGAACGTGGCGGGCGACGCCACCCGCAGCCTGCGCTTCCGCACCCATCTGCGGCACGAGCCCGGCCAGCGCGCCGAGGTCCTCGTCTCGTACGACGGCGGCACGCCGACCGTGGTGAAGTCGTACACCGCCGACACCGTCGCCCAGTGGCAGGAGATCCCGCTCAACACGCGGGGCGCCGACGAGATCCAGGTCAGTTTCCGCTACAGCGGCGACAACAACTGGTACTGGACGCTGGACGACGTCTGGCTCCGCTGACCGCCGGCGGCCGGGCGGACGCCCTGGCGCCCGCCCGGCCGCGGAATCCGCGGAATCCGCCGAGCCCGCCGAGCCCGGATCAGACGCGGTCGACCAGGTCCGCGATGGAGTCCACGACCGTGGTCGGCCGGTAGGGGTAGCGGTCGATGTCGTCCTTGCCGGTCAGCCCGGTGAGTACGAGGAACGTCTCCATGCCCGCTTCCAGACCCGCCAGTACGTCGGTGTCCATCCGGTCGCCGATCATCGCGCTGGTCTCCGAGTGCGCCCCGATCGCGTTCAGTCCCGTCCGCATCATCAGCGGGTTCGGCTTGCCGACGAAGTACGGCTCCTTGCCCGTCGCCTTGGTGATCAGCGCGGCCACGGAACCGGTCGCGGGCAGGACGCCCTCGGTCGAGGGGCCGGTGTTGTCCGGGTTGGTGCAGATGAACCGGGCGCCGTCGTTGATCAGGCGGATCGCCTTCGTCAGCGCCTCGAAGCTGTAAGTGCGGGTCTCGCCCAGGATCACGAAGTCCGGGTCCGAGTCGGTCAGGATGTACCCGGCCTCGTGCAGCGCCGTGGTCAGACCCGCCTCGCCGATCACATACGCGGTGCCGCCGGGGTGCTGGTTGTCCAGGAACTTGGCCGTGGCGAGCGCCGACGTCCAGATGTTCTCGACCGGGACCTCCAGGCCGATCCGGATCAGCCGGGCCTGGAGGTCGCGGGCGGTGTAAATGGAGTTGTTGGTCAGCACCAGGAAGGGCTTGCCGGACTCCCGCAGCTTCTTGATGAAGGCGTCCGCCCCCGGCACCGGGACACCCTCGTGCATCAGCACGCCATCCATGTCGGTGAGCCAGGATTCGATCGGCTTGCGCTCTGACATGGATGCGACTCCTTCACGGTCAGTATCAGGGCCCCGATGATAACGGGCCTGGTGCGGGGCGTGTCCGGACCGCGAGACCCCCGGCCGCCACCCGGATGGCCTAGCGGCGGCCCGCTGCGCGTGCGGGCCGCCGCCGGGCGCTGGACCTTCGGAGTATCAGGAGGTCCACCATGCGCCCTACTGGACGAAACCGTCTCGCGGTCACACTCTGTGCCGCCGTCATCGCCGGGGGTGTCTGCGTGCCCGGTGTCGCGCTGGCCGCCGAGGCCGCGGGAGGCGTCAAGGTCGCCCCCGCCAAGGCCACGCCGGGCAGCGAGGTCGAGCTGCT
This sequence comes from Streptomyces sp. O3, assembly GCF_054788135.1. Classification (NCBI taxonomy): domain Bacteria; kingdom Bacillati; phylum Actinomycetota; class Actinomycetes; order Kitasatosporales; family Streptomycetaceae; genus Streptomyces; species Streptomyces sp. O3. The sequence continues at coordinate 49,252 of NZ_JBTVYK010000039.1, read as the reverse complement.
GGCGGCGGGGTGCGACGGGACGAAGGCGGTCGCGGCGTCCGAGGCGTTCGTGGCCGACGCGGATCTGGCCGCGCGGGCCGGGAAGGGGTTCCCGCTGTCCGGGGAGGCGATGATCCGGTCGACGGTGACCCCCGGCACGTACGAGATCACCGTGACCTGCGACGGCGGCAAGGGGGACAAGGGGGACAAGGGCGGCACGGTCCGGGGCGAGCTTGAGGTCGTCCGGAAGGCCCCGGCGGACCAGGCGACGGGCAAGCCGTCGGACCAGCCCGCGACCACCGCATCGCCCACCGCGCCGATAAGGGCGGGCGGCGGCGGCACCGCGGACGACCGGGCCGCCACCGTGTCCGCCGCCGACGGCCAGAGCTCGGGATCCGGGTATCTCGTGCTCGGCGTGCTGTTCGCCAGCGCGGCCGGTCTCACCGTGGCGGGCCTGATCCGGCGCCGGCGTCGCGGTCAGTAGCGGACCGGTGCACGGATCGATGCGCGAGCCGGAGAAGGGGCGGGGCTCGGGCAGGCTGCTGGCCGGGGTGGCCTGGGCGGTCCTGCTGGTCGGCCTGTGGCTGTGGGGGCGGGAGGTCACCGACCTGCCCGACGGGTACGCGGCCCCGGCCACCGGCGATGTCGCCGCGGTCGGGCGACCGCCCGGAGTGCGGCTCCCGGCCGCGCGCGAGCCGCTGCCCGCCGCGCTGCCGCAGCGCGTCGACATCCCCGCGATGGGCGTCCAGGCCCCGGTGGTGCGGCGCGGCCTGGACGCCGACGGGGCCGTGGACCCGCCCCCGTACGCGCAGGCCGGTGTCGTCGGCTGGTACGCGGCCGGGGTGCGGCCCGGCGCTCAGGGCACCGCGCTGCTGGTCGGCCATGTGGACACCGAGACCAGACCCGCGGTCTTCTACGACCTGAGCACCCTGCGCCCCGGCGAGCGGATCCGCGTCGCCCGCTCCGACGGGTCCCTCGCGGAGTTCACCGTCGAGGAGGTCCTGGTCCTCCCGCGGGACGGCTTCGACGCCCGCAAGGCCTACGGAGAGCGCCAGGCGGGCCGCGCCGAGCTGCGGCTGATCACCTGCGGCGGCACGTTCGACCGGGCCAGGCGCAGCTACACCGCCAACGTGGTGGTCTCCGCGTATCTCACCGGCACGCGGTAGCACCCGGCGAGCGGCGGCGCCCGCCCCCCCGGCAGCGCCCGGCCCCCCGGCAGAGCCCGGCGGGCGGCGGCACCGGCGGGTGCGGCCCGTATGCCAGGATTGGGGGCCACACAGGGCACCCGAGGGGGAGTGGATGTACGGCCGTGACAGCCGCCGTGGGCGCAGGTCCGCACGCTGGGGGGTAAGGGCGGGAGCAGGCGCCGTGGGGGCGGCGCTGCTGCTGTCCGGATGTTCCGGGGGATCGGGCGACGGCTCAGACGAGGACAACGCGAACCCGCCCGCCGCCAAGCAGCGGCCCAAGAGCGAGGACCCGTACTGGGTCAACCCCGAGAGCAAGGCGGCGCGGGCGGTCGCCGACTACCGGCGGGACGGCAAGGACGAGGACGCCGAGCTGATCAAGAAGATCGCCGAGCAGCCGGTGGGGAACTGGATCCGCACCGACGGCGGCACCCGCGAGGAGACCCGCGAGATCACCGAGGCCGCGCGGAAGGCCGACCGGGACGCGCTGCTGGTCCTCTACAACGTCCCGCACCGCGACTGCGGCCAGTACTCGGGCGGCGGCGCCGCCGACGGCGAGGCGTACGCCGAGTGGATCGGCGAGGTGGCCGCGGGCATCGAGGACCGGCCCGCCACGATCATCCTGGAACCGGACGCGGTGCTGCACCTGGTGGACGACTGCACGCCCGGCGAGTACCACAAGGAGCGCTACGAGGCGCTCAAGGGCGCCATCAAGACGCTCAAGGCGCTGCCGAACACCAAGGTGTACCTGGACGCGGGCAACGCGGGCTGGGGCTCGCCCGACTCGCTTTTCGAGCCGCTGACGTGGTCGGGGGTCGCCGACGCCGACGGCTTCGCGGTGAACGTGTCGAACTTCTACTCCACCGAGGACAGCATCGCGTTCGGCAAGAAGCTCTCGGCGAAGATCGGCGACAAGCCGTTCGTCATCGACACCAGCCGCAACGGCAACGGCCCCTACACCGAGGGCGATCCGGGCGAGCGCTGGTGCAACCCGCCGGGCCGGGCGCTCGGCGAGACGCCCACCACCGACACCGGTGACCCACTGGTGGACGCCTATCTGTGGGTGAAGCGTCCGGGCGAGTCCGACGGCGAGTGCAAGGGCGGCCCGAAGGCGGGCGAGTGGTGGCCCGAGTACGCGCTCGACCTCGTCAGGGCCAGCCAGTAGCGCGGCGGTCGTACGTACGTGAGGGCGCCCCCTGCGAACAGGGGGCGCCCTCACGTACGTACAGCAGGAGCAGGAGCAGGAGCGGGGGCGGCCGCTAGGGGATCTCCACCCAGACCGCCTCGCTCGGCACGCCCTGCTCGTCCACCACGAACAGCATGTACCAGCCGGACTGCACCAGGTTCTTGTTCTTCGGCACCGTGACCTGGACGCTGCCGTCCTTCTTCTCCAGCTCCAGCTCGATGGAGCGCTGGTCGACGTCGGTGACGTGCGTCGTGGCGCTCGGCTTGATCAGCCGCGCCTTCCTGATGGACGACGAGTCGTCGGTCTTGAAGGTGGCCGTGCCGCCCCGCTCGATGGACTCGGGACCGCCGCTGAGCGTCGGCTTGTCGCCCTGGTAGTTGTACGGCGGGGTGTAGATCTCGATGCGCTGCTCGAACTTGCCGGGCTTGGTGTTGGCCTTGTCCGCGAACAGCGAGTCGGAGCCGAAGACCACCACCCGGCCGTCCGGCAGCAGCAGCGAGCCCGAGTGGTAGTTGCGGCCCACCAGCGGGTCGGCGACCCGGTGGAACGTGTTGCTGCCCGAGTCGTACATCCGCGCCTGGAGGATGTTGGAGTCGCTGCGCCCGCGGTAGTCCTCGGAGCCGCCGGTGACCAGTACGTCGTCGTTGGGCAGGACGGAGGACTGCGGGTAGCGGGTGCCCTTGTCGAGCTCGGGGCCGTCCACGAACTTCGGGTCGTCTTCCTGGAGGTCGACGATCCGGGTCTTCTTGCTGGACTTGTCCGACTCGCCGACGCCGCCGCCGCCGATCACCATGAACCGCTCGTCCTGCGCGGGCGGCAGCATGACCGTGCCCGCGGTCTCCATCAGCTTGGCGTCGCTGAGGCCGGGTATCTTCTCGAACTCGTTGCTCTCGAAGTCCCACAGGCCGGGGTCGCGGCCGACGTCGGCGGGGCCGTAACCGGCGTTCGCGCCCGAGTAGAAGAGCTTGCCGCTGGGCAGCTGGAACACCGCGGGGTACGTCGGGAACTGGCGCTTCTGCTTGACGTACTCCCACTTCTTGGTCTTCGGGTCGTACGCCTCGTTACGGTCGCCGGGGACGATCTGGCCGATGTCGTCGAGGCCCGACAGCGCGAGGACGCGGCCGTCGGAGATGGTGGTCAGGGTCGGGTACCAGCGCGACTCGTTCATCGGGTCGACCTTGATGTACTTCTCGGCGACCGGGTCGAACTCGTAGGCGTCGTTGATGCCCTGGAAGTCCTTCTTGTCCAGGGCGAGCTTCTGGGCGATGCCGTAGGTGTTGCGGGCGTCGGCGCCCTTGAGGCCCTCGACGCGGTAGTTGTCCTCGGTGCCGGTCTCGTACTTCTTGCCGCTCTTGGCGGCCTCGACGTAGACGCGCTTGAAGCCGGGCTTGTTGCCCAGGAACTTCCCGGTCTCCTTGTCGAACTGCTTCTCGGCGCGCTCGATGACGATCGGGTCCTGGGAGACGAACGTCTTGCCGTTCTCCTTGCCGGTGAACTTCGTCCCGGCGGGCAGCGTGATCGGCTTGTCCGGGTTCTCGTTGTGGACGATCATCAGGCCGCCGGCCTTGGTGACATCGCCTTCGAGGGTCTCGTACCGCTTGGTGCCGCCCGCGACCAGGAGCCTGCCGTCGGGCAGCTGGGTGTGGCCGGTGCAGAACAGGTCGTTGGGCGTGTCGATCTTCTTGAAGGTGTTCTTGACCGGGTCCCAGAGGACCGTGTCGAACTTCCCCGCGTCGAAGTTCTTCTGGTTGTTGCCGGAGCCCGCGACCAGCAGCACCTTCCCCGTGTGCAGCAGCGCCGAGTGGATCGTGTTCAGCCGGTACTCGTCCGGGACGTCGACGATCTCCCACTTGCCGTTGTCGGCCTTGTACTCGGGCCGGTCGATCTTGTACGCGTGGTACTGCTCGGAGCCGAAACGCCACAGGGCGGGCCCGTTCATCCCGGCCAGCGCGAGCACCACCGCCGCGCCTATCGCTATGCGGCGGGCGCGGCGGCGGCTGGAACCGTCTTTCATTTCTTACGTCCCCCAAGGGAAATCTGCATGGTCTGGTCGTTCCCCGCCCAACTGGGCTGGTGCTGCTGCTCCGGTGCGGGGCGCGGTGCGGGGCTCGGCGGCGGGGTCTCGCTCCGCTTCTTCGCGTCCTGCCGCATCCCCCAGCGCCAGATGAAGATCGGCGCTGCTGTGATCAGCAGGGCGAGCGAGGCCCAGGTGATCATCGCGGGGTGGTCGTTGCCGAGGAAGAACGAGGCGACGGCGGAGCCGCCGAAGACCGCGATGAAGAACAGGTGGATGCGGAACGTGCCGGAGAGGGTGTCCGGGCTGGCCGAGTCGCCCTTCGGGGTGACCACGAAGCCGCTCTTGCGGCGCAGTACGGCGTCCATCAGGGAGCGCGCGTACACCGGGGCGGACAGCGCGGACATCATCATTCCGGCCACGCCGCCGGAGCCCTCGGGCTCGTGCGGGGAGACGTTGTGGCGGCGGTTCCAGATGTAGAGGCCGATCTGGAGCGCGGACGCGTTGCCGTAGAGCATCAGCCAGATCGTCGGGTCGATGCTCACACCCGACGCGCCGAGACCGAGGAACAGCACACAGCTCAGCGCCGCGAGGATCCAGTTCAGGGCCGACATCGGATAGAAGATGATCATCATCGTGTAGTTGAAGAGCTTGCCGGGCGGCAGTGTGCCCCAGCCCTTCCAGTACTGCTTGAGGATCGTCTCGTACGTCCCGCGCGACCAGCGCAGCTGCTGGGTGAAGAAGTCCGTCCAGGCGTTCGGGCCCTCGCCGACCGCGAGCACGTCCGGCGTGTAGACCGAGCGCCACTTCTTGCCCGTCGCCGGGTTCTTGGCGCGGTGGATCTCGAAGCCGGTGGCCATGTCCTCGGTGATCGAGTCGTACAGGCCGCCGATCTGCTTGATCGCGGAGATCCGGACGGCGTTGGACGTGCCGACGAACATCGGGGCACCGTAGCGGTTCCCGGCCCGCTGGATGAGGGCGTGGAACAGGAACTGCTGGGACTCGGCGGCCTTGGTGATGAAGTTGTCGTAGTTGCCGTAGACCTGGGGGCCGATGACGAAGCCGACGTTCGGGTCGCGGAAGAAGCCGAGCATCCGCTCCAGGTAGTTGGGCAGCGGGATGTGGTCGGTGTCGACGGAGGCGAAGTAGTCGTAGTCGTCGCCGTGCGCGTCCAGCCACGCGTTGTAGTTGCCGTGCTTGGTCTTGGCGCGGTGCGGGCCCTTGGGCTGGTTCCACTTCGCCACGCCCTTGCGGGAGAAGTGGTGCACGCCGAGCCGGGCGCAGACCTCCTTGACCGCCGGGTCGTCGCCCTCGTCCAGGAGCCAGACGTGCATCAGGCCGCGGTGGCGGATCCTGACCGCGGCCTCCAGCGTCTTGGTCACCATCTCCAGCGGCTCCTTGCCGGGCACGAAGGAGGTGAGGAAGGCGACTCTGGTGCCGGTCTCGGGCACCACCGGGACCGGGTCGCGGGCGACCAGGGTGGCGTGCGCGTTGGAGACCACGTTCATACAGCGGAAGAGTTCGATCAGGCCGATCGAGACCAGCATCACGACGTCGAGCGCGGGCAGGAAGTCGTACGCCGGGTTCTCGCGCTCGGTCCAGTGGCTGGGCTGCAGCAGCCAGGCCAGCAGCACGATCGAGACCAGCGGCGCGGCGCAGAGCATCAGGGCGGCGCGGACGCGGTGCGGCTCCTGGGAGAGCAGCGAGCGGTACTGGACCCGGTACGGTTTGTCACGGGCGGGCTGGGTCAGGGGGCCCGCCAGTCGGCTGTAGTGCTCGTAGTCGTACCGGGGCAGGCTCTTCTTGATGCGCCCGAGACCGCCCGTCCGGTTCTGGGGCACCCGCAGCTGAGTCGTCTGCGACGGATCGTTATGCCCGGCGCCAGGCGGCGTGGACGTCATGAGTCATCTCCCCCACACGCGGCGGTCCGCGTGTCGTCGTTCCTTCCGCCCGCTCCGGTTTCCCGCGACGTTCACAGGCGCATCAGTGGCAGGTGCCTGTCCCCTAGGACAGGGAACGACGACCTTCCGGTTGCATGATGCCCGCCCGAACATCCGTACAGGAAACGGGCCCCCACCCTCTTGACCAACTTGCAACCGGCCCAGGGTTCTACGGCCCCCTTCATGATCGCAAGAGTGACGCCGCTCATGCGAGCGCATACGAGAAGGCCCCCCGCTCGGCGGAGGGCCTTCTCGCTGTCGGTGCGCCGCCAGGGACTCGAACCCCGGACCCGCTGATTAAGAGTCAGCTGCTCTAACCAACTGAGCTAGCGGCGCCTGCTGACCCGGAGAACTTTACCGGATGCCGAGGGGTGCTCCCGACCACGGGCGGCCCGGCGGCTTCGCGCGCCGGGCGACACGTACAGCATTCGGATCGTCAACATGCGATACCGGTGGTCAGTTGAGAAACTAACGACCGTGCAGATCCGTGGAGAGTTCTTCCTGGATGTGAGAGGAATCGCATGACGGCAGATCTTCCGGTCTTCGAGGAATTCGACCCCGCGGGTGTGTGCGCCTGCGCCGGGTGCGTCTGGCTGAGGCGGACGGCGAGAATTCCGCGGCGGCTCGGCGGTCACCCGGCGGCGCGGGGCGCGCGCCGCGCGCTGGTGCTGGCCGCGATGGCGGGAACGGCGTTCGGTACGGGGCACACGGTGCCGTCCAGTGCCCTGACCGAGCAGAGTCAGGGCAGGCCGGGGCGGGCGGCGACGGGCGATCCCGACACCCATCCGCAGGGCGGCGAGGGCGGGCTGCACGGCGCGACGGGCGCGTCGACGGCGGAGGCGCAGGCCCGCCCGATCACCCGTGCGGAGATCATCGACCGGGCGAAGCGGTGGATCGCGGCGGAGGTTCCGTACAGCCTGGAGAAGTACTGGAAGGACGGCTATCGGCAGGACTGCTCGGGTTTTGTCTCGATGGCCTGGAACCTCGGCCGCAATGAGTGGACCGGAACGCTGGCGCGTTACGCCGTGCCCATCGAGCGGGATGAATTGCGGCCCGGCGACATTCTCCTCTTCCATAATCGGGCCGACCCTGTGAAGGGCTCGCATGTGACGATTTTCGGCGGCTGGACGGATTACACGCGCGGGCAGTACATCGCCTATGAGCAGGCCCGGCCGCACGCGCGCAGACAGGCCACGCCGTACGCCTACTGGAGCCACGCCAGGAGCTACCGGGCCTACCGGTACAAGGCCCTGGCGCCCTCGGCGCCGGGGCCGGGGCCGGGGCCGCAGGGCGACCGCTTTCCGGGCGCGGCGGCCTTCGGGCCCGGCGCGCGCGGCGAGGCCGTCACCCGGCTCGGCCGGATGCTGGTCGCGCGCGGCGGCGGGCGGTTCTACCGCTCGGGCCCCGGACCGGTGTGGACGGAGGCGGACCGGGCGGCGACGCGCGCGTTCCAGCGGGCCCAGGGCTGGACGGGGCGCGACGCGGACGGTCTGCCGGGCCCGACCACGTGGAGCCTCCTGGTCAACGGGAAGGGGCGGGACATCCCCGCGGGCGCGTCGGCGGGGACGCCCGCCTTTCCCGGCCGGGCGGTGTTCCGCCCTGGTCAGTCGAACGCGCACGTCACGCGGCTCGGCAGGCAACTGGTCAAGAAGGGCTTCGGCAAGCACTACCGAGTGGGTCCTGGCCCGCGCTGGGGCGAGGCCGACCGGCGCAACGTGGAGTCCTTCCAGCGCGCCCAGGGCTGGCGCGGCCGCGCGGCGGACGGCTATCCGGGCCCGGAGACCTGGCGCCGACTCTTCCGGTGACCGGGCGCACCGCGCCGGGCGGCGCGGCCGGTGCGTGCCGGACTACTCGTACGCACGCGTACGCACGCGCACGCACTCGTATGCACGCGTACGACCTCGATGACAGGGACCGAACGCACGACATGGCGGAGGCACGATGAGCACCACGACCGAGCAGCCGGGGAAGCCCGACCAGCCCCCGCGCACCGGGCAGGCGCGGACGGCCCCACGGGCCGCGCGGCCCGAGCGGGCCTCGCTGGGTGAGGCGTCGGAGGAAGGCGGGAGCGCCGAGCTGAGCGAACGGGCCGGGTGGAGCCCACCGGCCGAGGCGTCGGGGGCGCCGGAGGGGGGCGTACGGCGCGGACTGGCCGGACGGTCGGGTGAGGCCGGTCGGAGCGAGCAGGGGGCCTCGCGGGGTGAGGTGGCGGAGGAGTGCGAGCGGCCTGGCGGGGCCGGGGCCGGGTGCGGCGGCGGGCTGGCTGGGCGGCGGGCCGACGAGGAGGCCGGGAGTGCGCGGCGGTCCGAGCCCGCGGAGCCGGAGCCGGGGCCGGGGCCGGGGCCGGAGCCGGGGCCGGGGCCGGGGCCGGAGTCGGACGGCGCGCGTGACGCATCCGGTCCGGCACCGGTATCGGCCGCGGTGCCGGTAGCGGCCGGGGTGTCGGCATCGGAGCTGAAGCCGGGCCTGAAGCCGGGGGCTGGTCCGGGGGCTCGTGAGGAGGCCGCCGCGCGCGGGGGGCGGCTCATCCAGAACGAGGCGACCACCGAGATCCCGGTACATCTGCTCTTCCGGGACGACACCGGGCCCGTGCCGGTCCCGCTCGCGCCCACTGTCGTCGGACGCAGGCACGGTACGGGCGAGCAGCCGCGCGTCGGCCGGACGCCGCGGCCCGGCCCGGCCCGCCCCGCGCCGCCGGTGGACGGCGAGATCGTCGAGCGGCCCGGCGCGGCGGTACCGGGCGCGGTCGCGGCGGCCACCGGCGCGGCGGGGCTCGGCGGATGCGCGGCCGGGCTCTGGTGGGCGGGGGTCGTCCCGCCGCTGGCCGCGCTGACCGGCTATCCGGGCGCGGGACTCGGGCCCGCCCAGTGGGCGGTGCTCGCGGGCTCGGGCGCGACGGCGCTGTTCGCGTTCGGCGGCCTGGGGCGGGGTCGGGTCGGCCGGGCCTGGGTGCTGTCGCTGTTCGGGCGGTACCGGGGGAGTGTCCGGCGTACCGGGCTGGTCTGGATCAACCCGCTGCTCAAGCGGCGCCGCCTCGATGTGCGGCTGCGGCACTGGCGTAGCGACCCGCTGCCCGCGATGGACGCGGACGGCGCGGAGCTTCAGGTCACGCTGCTGGTCGTGTGGCGGATCGAGGACACCGCGCGCGCCACATACGCGGTCGAGGACTACCAGACCTATCTGCGGCAGTGCGTCGAGGCGGCGATGGCTCGGGTGTTCTCGCGGCTCCCGGCCGACGCCTTCCACGGCGACGGCCCGACCCTGCGCGACACGGAGTCGGTCGGCGACGCGCTGACCCGGATGCTCGCGGCGGACGTCAGGGCCGCGGGCATCGAGGTGTTCTCGGTGCAGCCGACCCGTATCGAGTACACCCCCGAGGTGGCCCGGCTGATGCGGCACCGCCGGGTCGCGGCGCTGGACGCCCGGCACCGGGAGACCGCGCTCAGCCAGCTCGTCGACTCCGTGGAGGACACGGTGACCCGGCTGACCGGCCGCGGTCTGGTCGAGCTCGACGACTACGAGCGCAAGGCGCTGGTGAAGGACCTGACGGTGGCGTTCTACACGGGGCACGGCGACCGCTGAGATCCGGCCGCCGACGGGGGTGGCCGCGTGGTCCGGAGCACCCCTCGGGACCAGGTACGATTTACAGGTCAGCAGGCGCCGCTAGCTCAGTTGGTTAGAGCAGCTGACTCTTAATCAGCGGGTCCGGGGTTCGAGTCCCTGGCGGCGCACAGACGACGGAAGGCCCCTCGCGCAAGCGGGGGGCCTTCCGTGTGCCGTACGCCCTCGTGCCGTACGCCCTCGTGCCGTACGCCCTCACGTCGTGATCTTCACCGTCCACGCCCCCGAGACCGTACGGCCCCCCACCTGGACCCGCACCCGCTCTCCCGGCACGGTGAAGCTCTCCCCCACCCGCATCGGCGCGTCCGCCAGCGGCGGGTACACGGACCTGCCCCAGCAGGCCTCGGTCTCCGGGTGGGCGTCCACCACCTCCACCGGACCGCCCCCGGACGCCTCCGCACCGTGCACCCGGTAGATCAGCACGCCCTCGCGGCACGTCGTCCGGTCGTTCCCGGCGGCGCTCCGGGCCTCCACGGCGATCACGCTGTCCCGGCCGGTGCGGACCACCGCGAGCCGGGTGCCGCCCGCGTGCCCCGGAGTCGGCGGCGCGGCGATCGGCACCAGCGTGACCATCCGGTCGCCGGGGCCCTCGACGCAGGCCACCTGCCGCTCCCGGAGCCAGCCGAGCTTCCACTTGTGCCAGCCGAAGAAGTCGGGGGCGAGCCCGAACTGGCTGCCCATGAGGTCCCAGTCGCCGACATGGGTGTCCCAGTCGCCCTTGCCGTCCACCGGGCGGTGGTACAGATCGGGCAGGTCGAAGACGTGCCCGGTCTCGTGGGCCAGCACGTTGCGGTCCGGCGGGTGCCGCTCGAAGACCGTGACGATGCGCCGGATGTCCGTGCCGTCGGCGCGCATCGGCCGGTCGAAGTTGACCACCTTGGTCGCGTCCGAGTCGACGCCGGGCGCGTCCGGGTCGGCCACCAGGTAGACGATGTCGTACTGGCCGAAGTCCACCAGCGGGTCGGCCACGGCGATGGCGTCGCGCAGGTAGGCGGTCCGCCTGGCGGGCGCCCAGTCGCGCCGTATCTCGTACGAGAGCGAGTCGTCGGGCATCTCGACCCACTGCCGTCGCGGCCACGGATGCAGCGTGAACCTGCCGTACGAGGACCGCGCGAAGAACCGGCTGGTGGCGGGGAAGTAGTCGGCGGTCAGCTCGGCCGGTGTGGTGCGCGGCGCGGAGTCGGGGAACGAGAGGAAGATCATCACCGCGTCGAGATGCCGCTCCGGACGCGGGTAGTGCGGGTTCCAGGTGTCCACACCCTCCGAGTGGTGCGCGGCCGTGCGCGGCAGGGCGCAGGGCTTCGTCGCCGGCTCGGCGACGGCCGGGCCCGCGGCCAGCGAGGTGGCGGCCATGGCGGCCAGTGAGGTGACGACGGCCGCCACCCTGCGGGCGCGCGGGGACCGCTCCCCGCCACGGGGGAGATCCCACGAGGGGAGCTGACGCTCCACGTCAACCTCCGGATACGCGGACGACGGGACCTCACCCACCTTGTGTGTATTTATGCGTGTTTGCTCGCTTTAAGTGCCCCAGTCGAGTGAGGGCACGCCAAACAAAGGCGTCACGGACAGTCACATTCGGTCGGGAGGAACACCGCGACCGATCGACTGGTGGCCGCGCGCAAAATGGCCGCGATCAGCACCGAGCAGAAACGATCAGTCGGCAACGGCGGGCGACGGCAACCGCACCCGGACCGTGTCCCTCCGGAGTGCCACATCCCGTGGCGGAGCTGGATCGGCGCTCCAGCCAGCCTCTATGATCGGCACACTTTCCGGCCGGCCCACCCCGACCAGACCTGTTCGACGACGACTGCCCTGCGGGAGCGAGTGGTGAGCGGAACGTCCGAAGGGCCGATGCCCGCGGCGGCGCCGGCCTCCGACGCCATCAGACCAGCCTGCACGGAGCGTCACACCGCGCCCGAGCGTCACACCGCGCCCGAGCCGCACGACTACCGCGCCGCCTTCCTCGCCTCCTGCTTCGCCATGGCCGTCGTCGACCGGGAGGGGTACGTCACCGTCGCCAACGACGCGCTCGGCACCCTGCTCGGCGCCCCGCCGACCGAGCTGGCCGGGCTGGCCGCGGCGGACCTGATGGACCTGACGACGGACGCCCGCACCTGGCACGCGTACCGCGAGGTGCTGCGTGGACGCCAGGCCAAGCTGCGCTGCTCGCGCCGCCTCAAGCACCCCGACGGGCACTCCCTCTGGGCGCAGATCACCGTCTCACCGGTGCCGGGCGGCTCCGCCGTGCTGCTCTCCGTCGCGGACATCAGCGCCCGCCGCGAGCTCCAGGCACAGCTGCGCCATCTGCAGATGCACGACCCGGTGACCCGGCTGCCCAACCGCGCCCTGTTCTTCGAACGGCTCACCGGCGCACTGGAGGCGGCCGCCTACCACGGCAGCGGCACCGGGCGGATCGGCCTGTGCTACCTCGACCTCGACGGGTTCAAGGCGGTCAACGACACCCTCGGCCACCGCACCGGCGACCGGCTCCTCGCGGCGGTCGCCACCCGCCTCACGCACTGCGCCGACCAGGCGGGCTACGACCGCTGGGGCCCGCCGCACGCCGGTCCCGGCGCCGGGGCCCCGCTGGTGGCCCGGCTCGGCGGCGACGAGTTCGCGCTGCTCGTCGAGCACTCCACCGGCACCGAGCAGCTGTCCGACCTGGCGGAGTCCGTGCTGAACGCCCTCCAGAAGCCCTTTGACCTGTCCGGGCACCGGCTCTCGCTCTCGGCGTCCATCGGCGTGGTGGAACGGCTCGCGGCGGGCACCAGCGCGACCGGCCTGATGCAGGCCGCCGACACCACGCTGTACTGGGCGAAGGCGGACGGCAAGGCCCGCTGGACGCTGTTCGACCCGGAGCGCAACGCCCACCGGATGACCCGTCAGGCCCTGTCGTCCACGCTGCGCCCGGCCGTCGACCGGGGGGAGTTCGCGCTGGAGTACCAGCCGCTGGTGGACATGGCGGACGGCGGGGTGCGCGGGGTCGAGGCGCTGGTGCGCTGGCATCACCCCCGGTTCGGGACCTTGACGCCGAATCGGTTCATCTCACTGGCCGAGGAGGACGGCGCGATCGTCCCGCTGGGCCGCTGGGTGCTGCGTACGGCCTGTCGGCAGGCCAGGCGCTGGCAGCTGGAACACCCGGACGCCCGGCCGCTGTTCGTCAGCGTCAACGTCGCGGTGCGTCAGGTGTGGGACTCCGACCTGGTCGCGGACGTGGCGGAGATCCTCGCCGAGACCGGGCTGCCGCCGCGGCTGCTGCAACTGGAGCTCACCGAGTCCGCCGTGATGGGCTCCGGCGGACGCCCGCTCCAGGCGTTGCAGGCGCTCAGCGACATGGGCGTGTGCATCGCGATCGACGACTTCGGCACCGGGTACTCGAACCTCGCGTATCTGAGCCGCCTGCCGGTGTCCGTGCTGAAGCTGGACGGCTCGTTCGTACGGGGCTTCCAGTACGGGAACGGGGACGAGGACGCCGCGGCCGTGACCGCGGACGCGGGGGCCCAGGCGGCCGGGAGCCGGGGCGTCGGAGGAGGCGCTCACGCCACCCCCGCCGACCAGACCCAGACCATCGTCGAGGCCCTCGTGCAGCTCGCCCACCGGCTGGGCCTGACCGTCACCGCCGAATGCGTCGAGACACCGGGTCAGGCCGACCGGCTGCGGCGGATCGGCTGCGACACGGGGCAGGGCTGGCTCTACTCGCGCGCGGTGCCGCCGGACCGTATCGCCGCGCTGCTGGCGTCGCCCACGGCCCCGGCGGCGTCCCCCGCCACCCCGTCGCCGTCTCCTTCCCCTTCGTCCTAGACGGTCGGCAACCCGTAGGCGTCGGCGATCAGTTCGTACGAGCGCAGCCGGGCCTCGCCGCTGTGCGCGTTGGCGGTGATCATCAGCTCCGCCGCCCCGGTGCGTTTGTGCAGGTCGTCCAGGCCGGTGCGGACCTCGTCCGGGGTGCCGTGCACGACGTTGCCCAGCCAGCCGTCGACGAACTCCCGCTCCAGGTCGCTGAACGCGTACGCCTCGGCCTCGTCGGGCGTCGGGATCAGGCCCGGCTTCCCGGTGCGCAGACGCAGCATCGACAGCGCGCCGGTGAGCACCTGACGGCGGGCCTCACGCGCGTCGTCCGCCGCCAGCGCCGAGACGCCGATCAGGGCGTACGGCGCGTCGAGCACCGCGGACGGCCGGAAGGAGTCGCGGTACAGGTCGAGCGCGGGGATGGTGTTCCGCGCGGAGAAGTGGTGCGCGAAGGCGAACGGCAGCCCGAGCGCACCGGCCAGCCGGGCGCTGAACCCGGAGGAGCCGAGCAGCCAGACGGCCGGGCGGGCGGCGGACTGGACGCCGCCCGGCGCGGTGCCCTGGACCGGCCCCGGCACCGCGTGGATACGGGCGTACCGGTGCCCGTCGGGGAAGTCGTCGTCCAGGAAGTGCGTCAGCTCGGCGAGCTGCTGCGGGAAGTCGTCCGCGCCCTCGCCGAGCCGGCCGGTCCCGCGCAGGGCGGCGGCGGTCGCGCCGTCGGTGCCCGGCGCGCGCCCCAGGCCCAGGTCTACGCGGCCCGGAGCCAGCGCCTCAAGGGTGCCGAATTGCTCGGCGATGACCAGCGGGGCGTGGTTGGGGAGCATCACACCGCCGGAGCCGAGGCGGATGCGCCGGGTGTGGGCGGCCAGGTGCGCGAGGATCACGGCGGGGGACGAGGAGGCCACGCCGGGCATGGAGTGGTGCTCCGCGACCCAGTAGCGGTGGAAGCCCCGGCGCTCGGCGAGCCGGGCGATCTCCACGCTGGTCCGCAGCGCCTGCGTGGCGGTACGCCCCGCGCCGACGGTGGCCAGGTCGAGTACGGACAGGGGGGCCGGGGCGTCCCCCTGGGCCGTGCCGCGGATGGTCTCGTCGTCCCTCACAGGTGGTGCCTCCTGAACCGCGTATGTGCGTGGATAGGTGCGTCACGATGCTCCGCGACGCACCCAGCAAACAGGAGGCAGTCTCCGCTTTATTCCTGTCTATCCTGTCTGTTCCTGCTCTCATGCCTGAACGAGCGGCTCCCTGGTGAAGAGGTGGCCCAGGGCCGGGCAGTTGGCGCGGCGGTCGGCCAGGCGGAGGGCCTCCCAGACGGTGACCTGGTTCGCCGTGAGCACCGGCTTGCCCAGCTCCGCCTCCAGGTCGCGGATGCAGGCCGCCGTGTGCAGCGCCGTGTCCGGCAGCAGCACGGCCTCGGCGTCCGGGTGGTCGCCGTCGCGCGCCAGGGCCAGTACCTCCGCCCGCCCCCAGGTGCCGACCTCGGCCGCCGTGATGATCCCGCTGCCGCGCATCGCGACCACCTCGGTGCCGGACGCCTTGAGGAAGGCCGTGAAGTGCCCGGCCACGTCCTCGGGGTAGGTCGCCGCGATCGCCACGCGGGTCGCGCCCAGATGCCGTACCGCGTGCGCGAAGGCGAAGGAGGTGCTGGACGCCGGGAGCCCCGCCGCCCTGGCCAGGCCGCGCACCTGCTCGTGCGCGCCTTCCCAGCCGAAGACGAAGCTCCCGCTGGTGCAGGCCCACACCACCGCCTCGGCCCCGGCCAGCCGCAGCTCCTCCACCTTCGCCGCGAGCCGGTCCGCCGAGCCCATCTCGAGCAGCGCGTCGACCCGGTGGGCGTCCTCGCCGATGTCCGTGTGGATCAGGGCCAGCCGGATGTCGCTGTCGAGCAGCGTCTCCATCCGCGGGTAGTCGTCCTCGGCTGAGTGGCCTGGGTAGAGGAATCCGAGTGCGGTCATCTGCGCCCTTTCGTGTTCGTGGGTACGCGGTGCTCGGGTCACTCGGCGGTCGGGTACTCCGGGAACGCCGGAGGCTCCGGCAGCGGCGACTCCTGGACCGGCTCCGTGAGCGGTGGCCCCGGAATGGCGGGCCCGCGCAGGATCCGCCGCGCCGAGGCGTCGATCAGGGCCTGGTACGGCCCTACCGCAGTCGTACCCAGGCGGCGCAGCGCTGACCACATCGTGACCTGGTTGGCCGAGATGACCGGCACCCTGAGCTCGGCCTCCAGCTGCGGGATCGCGTCGTAGGTGGGCAGGTTGGTGCAGCTGATGAACAGCGCGTCCACGTCCGCGTCCGCCGCGTCCGCCGCGCCCGCCGTGCCCGCGGACGCGGCGTCCGTCGGCACCGCGGTCCTGGCCATGGCCACCACGTCGTGGTACGAGACCTTCCAGATGTGCCGGGTGAGCCCCAGGCTGGTCCGGCTCACGACGGTGATGCCCGCCTCGCCCAGATAGTCCTCCAGGGCCTCGGTCACCGACTCCGTATAGGGCGTGACCAGCGCGATGCGCTCCGCGCCCAGCTCGGCCAGCGCCTCAAGCAGCGCGCCCGACGTGGTCAGCGACGGCGTGTCGGACGCGGCCTCCATGGCCGCGCTCATGGTGCGCTCGCCGACCATGCCGTCCACGAAGCTGCCGGAGGTGCAGGCGTACGCGATGACCTCGGGCTCGGCCGCGCCCAGCGCCCGTACCGCGTCGCGCAGCGTCTCGTGCTCGCTGACCAGGCGCGCGAGATCGAGGCTGACCTCCACGGGCACGTAGGGCGTACGGGTCAGATGCAGGGAGATCTCGTCGGGTACCCAGCGCCACAGCTCTCTGTCGAGAGCGAAGTCAAAAGGGGCGACGATACCGATGCCGCGTTGTGGGTGAGGACCACCCAGGAAAGAGACGTCCATGACAGGCCCCAACTGATTCAGCAGGTGCAGCAGGGAGGGAAGGAAGGGCCGGCCGGCGGCCGGGCGGTACGAGATCCGGCACTCGCCGGGACGTCGGGACAGAAGAGCGAGCAGACGTGTGAGACGTCTTCAGGGACTCGTGGAGTGCCCTTATTGACGAAGGTAGATTCAGGTGCCAGCGTGGTCAATCCGCACATCTCAGACGGCCCCGAAAGATTTCTCCCAGGGAAGCGGATACGCATTGCCAAACGGTTTCGCCCCGATGTCCGACGTCACTCTTCTGGTGCTCGACGCCGAGCCCCCGCCCCGGCTCGGCAGGCTCGCGGGGCGCGCCCGAGTGCTGCACGCCGACGCCGGCACGCTGGCCGAGCGGCTGCCGCTCGCGGACGTCCTGCTCGTCTGGGACTTCTCCTCGCAGGCCGTACGCCACGCCTGGCCGGGACCGGGGCCCCGGCCGCGCTGGGTGCACACCGCGAGCGCGGGCGCGGACCATCTGCTCTGCCCCGAGCTGGTCGCGTCCGACACCGTGGTGACCAATGCGCGGGGCATCTTCGACCGGCCTATCGCGGAGTACGTGGCCGGTCTGGTGCTCGCCTTCGCGAAGGACCTGCCGGGCAGCCTGGAGCTCCAGCGGGAGCGGCGCTGGCGGCACCGCGAGACCGAGCGTGTCGCGGGGACCCGCGCGTGTGTGGTGGGTGCGGGGCCGATCGGGCAGGCGATCGCCGCGACCCTGACGGCCCTCGGCGTGCACACGGCCGTCGTGGGCCGGACGGCGCGGGCCGGGGTGCACGGGCAGGAGGACCTGGACCGGCTGCTGGCGGGGGCCGACTGGGTGGTGTCCGTGGCACCGCTGACGGAGGCGACGCGGGGCATGTTCGACCGCCGCCGCTTCGGTCTGATGCGGCCGTCGGCGCGCTTCGTCAACGTGGGGCGGGGCCAGCTGGTGGTGGAGGACGACCTGGTGGACGCGCTGGAGCGGCGGGCGATCGCGGGGGCGGCGCTGGACGTGTTCGAGCGGGAGCCGCTGCCCGCGGACAGCCCGCTGTGGGAGGCGCCGGGGCTGTTGGTGTCCCCGCATATGAGCGGGGACACCGTGGGGTGGCGGGACGCGCTCGGGGAGCAGTTCGTGGAGTTCTTCGAGCTGTGGGCGGCGGGCAAGCCCCTGCCAAACGTGATCGACAAGTCGCTGGGGTATGTACCAGGGCCGAATTGAGCCTGTCCGGCGATCGAGGACGAGCCCGGAGGGCGATCGGGGCGATCGGGGGTCCGGGGGCTTGCCCCCGGTTTCGGGAAGGGGCGGGGTGGGGGAGATCTCCCCCACGCGCGCCACCGAACCACTGGAGGACGCATGACCGACCTGTGCAGGCTCAGCGCGGTACAGCTCATCGACGGGTACCGCAAGGGCGAGTTCAGCCCGGTGGACGCGACGCGGGCCGTGCTGGCGCGGATCGAGGAGACCGAGCCGACCGTCAACGCGTTCGTCCGGGTCACCCCCGACGAGGCCCTGGAACAGGCCGAGGCCGCCGCCCGCCGCTGGCGGCGCGGCGAGCCGCAGGGCCTGGTCGACGGGGTGCCGGTGGCGGTGAAGGACATCCTGCTCCAGCGCGGCGGCCCCACCCGCCGCGGCTCGCTCGCCACACCCACCGAAGGGCCCTGGGACGAGGACGCCCCGTCCGTGGCCCGGCTGCGCGAGCACGGCGCGGTGTTCGTCGGCAAGACCACCACGCCCGAGTTCGGCTGGAAGGGCGTGACGGACAGCCCGCTGTCCGGGATCACCCGTAACCCGTACGACCCGCGGCGCACCGCGGGCGGCTCCAGCGGCGGCAGCGCCGCGGCCGTGGCGCTGGGCGCGGGTCCGGTGGCGCTGGGCACCGACGGCGGCGGCAGCGTCCGTATCCCCGGCTCGTTCTGCGGGATCTTCGGGCTCAAGCCGACGTACGGCAGGGTGCCGCTGTACCCCGCGAGCGCCTTCGGCACGCTGGCGCACGTCGGCCCGATGACCCGCGACGCGGCGGACGCGGCCCTGGTGATGGACGTGATCAGCGGCCCCGACCCGCGCGACTGGTCCGGGCTCGGCCCGGCGGCGGGCAGCTTCGGCGACGGCCTCGCGGGCGGCGTACGCGGGCTGCGGGTGGCGTACTCGGCGACGCTCGGCGGCCAGGTGGCGGTGCGGCCCGCGGTCGCCGCCGCGGTGCGCGCCGCCGTACAGAAGCTGGACGAACTCGGCGCGTACGTCGAGGAGACCGACCCCGACTTCAGCGAGCCGGTGGAGGCGTTCCACACGCTCTGGTTCAGCGGCGCGGCCCGCGTCACCGAGCACTTCAGCGCCGAGCGGCGGGCGCTCCTAGACCCCGGCCTGCGCGAGATCTGCGACCGCGGGGCCCGCTACAGCGCGCTGGACTATCTCGCGGCCGTGGACGTACGGATGGACCTGGGCCGCCGGATGGGCCGCTTCCACTCGACCTACGACCTGCTGGTCACGCCCACCCTGCCGCTCACCGCGTTCGAGGCGGGCCGGGAGACGCCGAAGGATTCCGGCCACCGGCGCTGGACGGGCTGGACGCCGTTCTCGTACCCGTTCAACCTCACCCAGCAGCCCGCGGCGACGGTGCCCTGCGGCGTCGACGCGGACGGGCTGCCGATCGGGGTGCAGCTGGTGGCCGCCCGGCACGCGGACGCGCTGGTACTGCGGGCGGCCCACGCGCTCTACGAGTCGGGGGCCGCGACGATCCCCGGCCCGCCCGATCCCGCCTCCGGACCCGATACCGCCTCCGGACCCGATACCGCCTCCGGACCCGATACCGCCTCCGGACCCGATACCGCCTCCGGATCCGATACCGCCTCCGGATCCGGACCGGCCTCCAGGCCCGACCCGGCTACACGCGCCGGAAGTTGAGCGACTCGCCCAGCGCGCCCGCGCGCCACAGGTCCTGGCAGGCCTCGGCCATCCGGTCCAGGCCGTCCACCACTTGGCCCCACACGATGCCGGGCACCCAGCCCACGTCCGCGTTGATCAGCAGGTTGTTCCGCTCGTAGAACAGCGCCAGGTCGACGACCGTGCCGCGCTGCTCGGTGTCGTATCCGTGGGACTTGGTGCCCAGTTCCGTGCCGGAGAACGTGAAGTAGCACAGGTCGCCGGGGATGGGGGTGACGGTGGGGTTCTCCAGGGGCGGCTCCTCGGGGGCGAAGGCCGGGAAGAGCGCGTAGATCTCGTTACGCGCGTACTTGGCGTGATAGACGTCCGAGCCCAACGGCAGGGCGTCCCACACCGCCTGACAGGTGATCGGCGCGCGGTCGTCGAGCAGCCTGGCCGTGCAGCTGACGCCGCGCTTGTCGAGGGACACTTCGATGTGGCGATCGCTCATGCCCCCATGCATCCCCCGCGGCCGGGCAGATCTCACTCGCGTCACGGGCCGAAAGAGATCGGCATACCTCGGGCGGTCTCGGGTAGTCGCGCGCCCATGGCTCCACCACATGAGAACCACGAGGGATTCACAGGCAGGCGACTGCGCCGCCGCTCCCTGCTCGCGGGGGCAGCGGCGCTCGGTGCGCTGGGGGCGGCGGGATGCGCCAAGGTGCCGGAGGAAGGGAAGGTGGAGGGCGGGGACCTGCTGAAGCGTCTCCAGGACAGGGGAACGGTCCGGATCGGCGTCGCGGGAGAGATCCCGTACGGCTACATCAACAAGAAGGGCGAGGTCACCGGCGAGGCTCCGGAGATCGCCAAGGTGATCTTCCCCAGGCTGGGAGTGCCGAACGTGTCGGCGGTGCCCACCGAGTTCGGCGCGCTGATTCCGGGGCTGACGCAGGCGCAGCAGTTCGACGTCGTGTCCGCCGGGATGTACATCAACCCCGGTCGTTGTGAGCGGGTCCTGTTCTCCGACCCGGACTATGTGATGCTTGACGGCTTCATCGTGAAGAAGGGCAACCCGCACGGGATCAAGCGCTACGAGGACATCGTCGAGAAGGGCCTCAAGATGGCCAGCGGCACGGCGTACGCGGAGATCGCCTACGCCGAGGACGCGGGCGTCAAGGACATCCTGATCCTCCCCGACCAGGTCGCGGGCAGGGACGCCGTGGCGCAGGGCCGGGTGGACGCCTTCGCGGGCACGGCCATCACCGTCCGGGACGTGGTGAAGGGGAGCAACAAGGTGGAGGCCACCGAGGCCTTCCAGCCCGAGCTGGACGGGAAACCGGCGTACGGCGCGGGCGGCTTCGCGTTCCGGCTGAACGAGAAGAACCTCCGCGACGCCTTCAACGAGGAACTCCACAAGCTGAAGGAAAGCGGCGAACTGCTGCGGATCGTCAAGCCGTTCGGCTTCAACGAGGACGAGATGACCGACCTGACGGTCGAGGATCTGTGCCCTCCGGCGGACGGAGCCTCCGCATGATGACGTGGGACTTCATCGCGAAGTGGTTCCTGCCCGGCCTGTGGATCACGGTTCAGATCACCGTCTACAGCGCGGCGCTGGCGTTCGTGATCGCCTTCCCGGTGGGTGTGCTGCGGACGTCCAAGCACTGGATCGTCCGCTTCCTGGCCGGGGCCTACTTCGAGATCTTCCGGGGCACGTCGGCCCTGGTGTTCATGTTCTGGATGGCCTTCACGGTGCCGATGCTGTTCGGCTACAGCTTCCTGCCGATGGCGGCCGGTGTGCTGGCGCTCGGCATGACGTACGGGGCGTACGGCTCGGAGATCGTACGGGGCGCGCTGGCCGCCGTACCGGCCGCGCAGCGGGAGGCGGGCATCGCGCTGAACTTCACGCCGACGCAGCGGCTGCGCAAGATCGAGATCCCGCAGGCCTGGCCCGAGATGCTGCCGCCGTTCAACAACCTGCTGATCGAGCTGCTGAAGGGCACCTCGCTGGTCTCGCTGATCGCGGTGGCCGACATGACCTTCGCGGGAAACCTCTGGCGGCTGGTCACCGCCGAGAGCGCGCCGGTGTACACGGTGCTCCTGGTCGTGTACTTCGTGCTGGCGTTCCTCCTCACACGGGGCATGCGGCTGCTTGAGCAGCACGCCAAGTCGAAGGTCGGACGGGCGCCGGAGCGGACCGGACTGTTCGGCGGGCTGCGCTCCAAGTCGACGATCGACGTCGTGACCGGTGCCGGGGGTGCCAAGTGAACTGGGAATGGTCCAACGTCGACGCCTTCATGCCGCGGTTCTGGGACGGTGTGCTGGTCACTCTCCAGGCGCTGGCCTGGGGCGCCCTGATCGCCTTCTCGCTCGGTCTCGTCTGGGCGATCGCGCAGCGCTCCGACCAGGCCTGGATCCGCTGGCCGGTGACCGGGTTCACCGAGTTCGTGCGGAACACCCCGCTGCTGGTGCAGCTGTTCTTCCTGTTCACGGTCGTGCCCGAGTTCGGGCCCACGATGTCGCCGCTCACCACGGGCATCGTCGGCCTCGGCCTGCACTACTCGACCTACACCGCGGAGGTCTACCGGGCGGGCATCGACGGCGTCCCGACCGGCCAGTGGGAGGCGGCGACCGCGCTCAGCCTGCCCAAGCGCCGCACCTGGACCGCGATCATCCTCCCGCAGGCCGTCCGCCGGGTGATTCCCGCGCTGGGCAACTACGTGGTGGCCATGCTCAAGGACTCGCCGCAGATCATGGCCATCGGCGCCCTGGAGATGCTGGGCGAGGCCAAGGGCTTCAGCCAGGAGACCTTCACCTACGAGGCGATCAGCGTCGTGGGCGTCGCCTTCATCGTCATCGCCTACCCGGCTTCCGTTCTTCTCCGATTCATGGAGCGTCGTCTTGTCAAGTGACAGCAGCAGCACCCCGAACGAAACCCCCGGCTCGGCCGAGGCCACCGGCTCCAACGAGACGGCGAACCCCGCCGTGGACGGCAGCGAGCTGATCCGCTTCGACAAGGTGACCAAGCGGTTCGGCAGCCATGTCGTACTCGACCAGCTCGACTTCTCGGTGAACTCGGGCAAGCACGTCACCCTCATCGGCCCCTCCGGATCGGGCAAGACCACGATCCTGCGGCTGCTGATGACGCTGATGAAGCCCGAGGAGGGCACCATCAGGGTCGGCGACCAGTACCTCACCCACGAGGAGAAGGGCGGCACGCTCGTCCCGGCCGGCGAGAGGCACATCCGCGAGGTCCGCAAGAACATCGGCATGGTGTTCCAGCAGTTCAACCTCTTCCCGAACATGAAGGTGCTGCGGAACATCACCGAGGCGCCGGTCCACGTGCTCGGCCTGTCCACGGACGAGGCCGACCAGCGCGCCCGCGAGCTGCTCGAACTCGTCGGTCTGACCGAGCACATCGACAAGTACCCGACCCAGCTCTCCGGCGGTCAGCAGCAGCGGGTCGCCATCGCGCGGGCGCTGGCCATGCGGCCGCAGGTGCTCCTGCTGGACGAGGTCACCTCCGCGCTCGACCCGGAGCTGGTGGCGGGGGTGCTCGACGTGCTGCGGGACATCGCCCGCACCACGGACATCACCATGCTCTGCGTGACCCACGAGATGAACTTCGCCCGCGACATCTCGGACCAGGTCCTGATGTTCGACTCGGGCCGGGTCATCGAGTCCGGCGCTCCGGAGAAAATCTTCGGCGAGCCCGACCACCAGCGCACACGGGACTTCCTGAGCGCTGTCCTCTGAGTACGGACGGTAACGGCCAGCTCAGAGCGTCATGTCATGACAGTGGCATATGCCAGGGTGGCGCGTCCCTGCGTACGCGGCTCACGCGACGCACGGAACGCGCCGCCAATCTGGTCAACACCCCCCACGAATACCCCTCTTGGCGGCTATCGTGGTACAGAGCCCAGCTGTCCGGAACCGGTCCATGCAGGGGGATACCGTGGCGCTGAAACCTGAGCCGACCGCGTCGAACCACTCGGTGCGACACGCCCTCCGCGTGCTGGAGACGGTCGCCCGCCACGGCACCGGCGTGAGCGACGTCCAGATCGCCCGCGAGGCCCGGCTGCCCGCACGCCAGCTGACCCCGCTGCTGCTCATGCTGCGCCGCGAGGGGTACGTCCAGCAGGTCGCCGACGGCGCCTATGTCGCGGGCGAGGCGCTGCACCGGCTCGGCTCCGCCGCCGGGCGCGAGCGGGCGATCCGGCAGCAGGTCCAGGAGGCCCTGGACGGACTGCGCGACACGGTCGGCGCGGCGGTCTACGTCAGCCGGTACATCGACGGCGAGGTCAAGATCACCCAGTACGCGGACGGCCCGCGCGCCCCCAAGGTGAACGAGTGGGTGGACTTCCGCTCCGCGGCGCACGCCAGCGCGGTCGGCAAGAGCCTGCTCACCCAGCTGGACATGAACGGCCGCCGGGACCACCTCTCCCGCCACAAGCCCGCCCGGCTCACCTCCCGGACGATCACCGACGAGCGGCTCCTCTTCCGCAAGCTGGACGCCCAGCCGCCTTCGGTCCCCGTGCTCGACCTCCAGGAGTACGCGGTGGGCACGGTCTGCGCGGCCGTGCCGATCACCGCGGGCGCGATGGTCGGCTGCCTGGCCCTGTCGCTGCCGGTCGAGCACGCCCACCGGCTGCGCGCGGCGGCGGACACGCTGAACCGCGGCGCGGCGCCGGTGCTGCTCTCGCTGGCGATCTGAGCCGGGCCGCCGCCGGATGTGAGCCGACGCACAGAAGGCCCCTCGCTCGCGCGAGGGGCCTTCCGTCGTCTGTGCGCCGCCAGGGACTCGAACCCCGGACCCGCTGATTAAGAGTCAGCTGCTCTAACCAACTGAGCTAGCGGCGCCTGCTGACGTCGTAGACCTTAGCACCCTGATCCGGGCGAGGAAAAATCGATATGCGCACCGCCGCGCGGGCGGACCACCGGGGCGGTCGGCCGGGAGTCCCGGAGCGCGAGCGTGCTCCGCGGGTACGGGCTCGCGGAGGCGAGCCAGGCCAGGCCGTCCGGGGTGACGCGGGGGTGCCGGGGACCTAGCGTGGGACGGCCGCCCCTTGGCACATCGGGCAGCGGTCCGTGCCGTCCCACTTGTCCCATCCGAAGACCGTCGGTGAGAGGGACTGGCCCTCCAACTCCTTGCGCACGGCCACGCGGTAGGTCCACACCGTGCCGATGTAGGGGTGGTAGGCGGCATGGAAGGCCGGTGACGTCGGCTCGGCGCCTGCCGCGACCGTGCGTTGGAGGGCGCGGAGCTGCTCGAACATCGCCTGCCCGGCGCTGGCGACGGCGGTGCTCGCGTCGATGAACAGCCGTTCACGCGCTTCGTAGATCGCGCCGTCGCTCAGTGCCGCGCGCGTGGCCGTGTCCAGGTCGACCTCGGCGTCGGCGGCGGCGCCCTGGGTCTGGGCGATCTGGCGCAACCGGGAGTGGCAGGCCTCGGCGGCGCTGATGAACTCGATGTACACGGCCCGCCGACGCTCCCCGACTCCGCGGACATCCTCGTAGCGGTGGCGTAGGCGGTCAGCCAGAACGGTGCCGGAGATGGCGATAGAGCCACCGCTCACCGTAGCGACGAGCGTCCCCCAGTCCACGTCAGCCCCCCGGCGGTGATCGCACGTTGAAGTCGAGCCCCAACCTACTTGTAGCGTCCCCCGAACGGGGCGCTGCCCGCGACCCTACTCGGGGTTGTTCGTGCGCAGGAGTTCACGGCCGAAGTCGACCATGCGCTTCGCGTAGTCCTCCGTCCACTCGGCGCGCTCGCCGATGGCCGCGGGGGTCAGGCGGTCGAAGCGGCGGGGATCGGCCAGCTGGGCCGCCGCGATGGCCTGGAACTCGATGGCGCGGTCGGTCGCGGCCCGGAAGGCGTGGGTCAGCTCGGTGGCGCGGGACAGCAGCTCTCGGGGGTCCTCGATCGACTCCAGGTCGAAGAAGTGCTCCGGGTCGGCGGCCGCCTCCGCAGGCTCGAAGAGCAGCGGCGCGGGTCGCAGTCGCGGCTCGGTCCGCTCGGGCTCCGCCATGGGGTCTCCTCCTCGTACGGGTGCCCTTCCATTCTCCAGGAGCGCGCAAGTACGCCTGTCGCCGCCCGCCGGCCCGCCCTAGCGACAGCCGTCCGCCGCCTCGATGATCCGCGCCGCCTCGCCGAGCGCCGCGCGCAGCATCGCCGGGTCGGTGACGGGGCCCGTTTCGGCGGGCGGCAGGAGCCAGCGCGTCCCGGCGACGGGCGGTGCGGGGTCGTGGGCGCGGCCGCCGTCGAAGGTCTGGATGCAGGCGCTGCCCGGCAGGTCCCAGGCGTCAGCCGTGCCGGGGGGCACCAGGAAGCCGAGGGTGTCGCAGTCGCCGTCGTGCAGGACGGGCCCGACTGCCGGGGCCGCGCCGCGCCGGAGGATGTCCACGGCCTCCAGGCCCTGCCGGGCCGGGACGGTCACCAGGTCGCAGTCGACGCGCGCGCAGGAACGGTCCTGCGCCGAGCTGCGCTGAGCGGTCGAGTCGGCTGGGTGGGTCGGGTGGGTCGGGTCGGCCGGGGGTGACGTCTTGGTCGCCCGGAAGTCGCCGTTCTCTGTCGTGGCGTGCAACAAGGGAACCCCTCCTCGCTCAAGAGGGCGCGGGATAGCTCCCTCTCCGTAAGGTCCAACGCGGGACGACGTCAACAGCTACGGCGGCAGACCGCCTCATTGAGTGGCAGTTCATGGCGGAAGCCGGGTGAGATTTCCGGTTTGTAGCCAAACTCCGCATAGCGGCCCGGACCCAGCCGGTACGTTCATGCCCCGTCGGAGCGGGGGCGGCCCACGGGCCGCGCCCGCGTACTCCGGCACGGAAACATCACGAGAGGCCGTGGCCATGGCGTCGTCAATGGCACCGTCAGCGGGTTCCCCCCGACCGAACCTCGCCTTCCGACGGCTGCGCGGACAGCTCTCACCGGGTGAGTTCGCCTCGGTGGTGCGCCGGGCGGCCCGAGAGATCGGCGAGCACGTCGCCTGTGACGCGCGGTACATCGGCCGGGTCGAGTCGGGCGAGATCCGCTGCCCGAACTACGCGTACGAGCGGGTGTTCCTGCATATGTTCCCCGGCCGGACGCTGGCCGACCTGGGGTTCGCGCCACGCGAGACGGTACGAGGGCGGGGGGCGCGCGGAGCCACCACCGCGCCCCCCGCGCACACCACGCGCCAGAACGCCCACGGCACGCCAAGCCCACCCAGCACCCCCAGCACACAGAGCACCGCAAGCACACAGAGCACACAGAGCGATGAGGAGAGCGACGTGCTGCGTCGCGCATTCATGACCGGCGGCACGGCCACCGTGGCCGCCGCCTCACTGGGCCTCGGCGGCCCGCCAGGACTGGTCGCCCAAGCTGCCGCCGCCACCACCGGCCGCGTACCGGGCAGCCGACGGCACGCGGGACAGACCGAGGCCGCCGCGGCCGAGGAGGCCGTACGCCGCATCCGGCTCCTCGACGACCGGCACGGCGCCGACGGCCTCTACCAGCGGGCGGCGACCGAACTGCGCACCGCGTACGCGCTGCTCGACGCGGGTACCTCCCGGCAGGCCACGGCCGACCGGCTGCACAGCAGCGCCGGTGAACTCGCCATCACGGTCGGCTGGCTGGCCCATGACTCGGGCCGCTTCGGCGACGCCCGCTCGCACTACGCGGAGGCGCTGGCGACCGCCCGGATGGCGGGGGACACGGCCCTGGAGACGCACGCGTTCTGCAACATGTCCTTCCTCGCGCGCGACGCGGGCCGCCACCGCGAGGCGGTACGGGCCGCGCAGGCGGCCCAGCGGTCGGCCAGGGCGTGCGGCTCGGACCGGCTGCTCTCGCTGCTCGCCCTGCGCGAGGCGGGCGGCTGGGCGGGGCTCGGGGACAGCGCGGGGTGCGCGCAGGCGCTCGGCCGCGCACGGTCCCTGTTCGAGCGCGGCCCGTCGGACGCGGATCCCGAGTGGATGACCTTCTACGGCGAGGCCGAGCTGTCGGGCCTTGAGGCGCAGTGCTGGTCGGCGCTGGGCGACTGGCCGCGCGCCGCGCGGCACGCCCGGTACGCCGCCGCCGTACAGGACCCGCACTTCAGCCGGAACCTCGCGCTGTACACCGCGGAACTCGCCGACGACCTGGCGCGCGCCGGGCGGCCGGACGAGTCCGCGGCGGCCGGGCACCGGGTGCTCGACCTGCTGGGCGAGGTCCAGTCGTCACGGGTCCAGGCGATGCTGGCCCGCACCAGCCGGGTACTGGGACAGCACCGCCGCACCGCGGGCGTCGACGGCTTCCTGGACCGCCATGCGGCCCTGCCGCGCACAGCCTGACGGCCACACCACCCCGACCATCGCGGGAGTCTGAAGACAGGGCCTAGCCGTCCAGGTGCCCGGTGTCGTTCCACGACTCGATCGCGGGTTCCCCGTACGCCCACCCCAGGATCGACAGCGAGGTCGGGCTGAGGCGGATGCGGGCCGCGAAGTCGAGCGGGAGGCCGAGCCAGCGCGCTCCGATGGCGCGCAGCATGTGCCCGTGCGCGAACAGCAGCACATCGCGGTCGGCGTCGCGCGCCCACCGCACGACCTCGTCCGCGCGCGCCGTGAACTGGGCGAATGTCTCCCCTTCGGGGACGCCGTCACGCCAGATGAACCAGCCGGGGCGCAGCGCCTGGATGTCGGCCGGGGCCAGGCCCTCGTACGCGCCGTAGTCCCACTCCATCAGCGTGTCCCAGTCCTGCGCCCGGTCCCCGAAACCGGCGATGTCGCAGGTCTCACGCGCGCGCAGGAGCGGGCTGGTGCGCACCTCGACGTCCGGCAGGCCGTTGTACGGCGCTCCGTGGAGCCGGTCGCCCAGGAGCTTGGCGCCGCGCCGTCCCTCGTCCAGGAGCGGGATGTCCGTCCTGCCGGTGTGTTTGCCGGCCAGCGACCATGCGGTCTGCCCGTGCCGGGCCAGCAGGATGCGCGGTGCCATGAGGTCACTCCCAAGGATGTGAGACGTACGTGGTGCGGATCGGTCACGACAGCGCTGGCGTCCCGTCCCATCCATTCCCTCCATCATCGCGCACCCCGGTGGTCACCCCGGCAGACACCCCAGCGGGCGCCGACGGACACCCCAGCGGCCCCTGGCGGACACCCCAGCAAGCGGCCCCGCCGCGCAACCCCGCACCCGGTCTCCGCGTCTTCCACGCACGGGCCGTGTGTACCGGGTGAACCGCGCGAACCTCGGGCGTGAACCCCAGGACCGAGTGGGGTGAGCGCCTTGTTCCGTTCAGCTACCCGTAGGGTGGACGACCGGCCCGACCACGACCGACCCAGCCCGCCTTCGGTCGTGGAGCACACTTCAGGCCGCCTAGCACACATGAGGGGGAGCGACCGGATGCCGCGTATTCGGGTACCGCGCACCGACGGGCGACCTCGCGTATGGAGCGAGCTGCCGCTGATCGCCGTGGTGTACGTGGCGTACTCGCTGGGGCGGCTGGTCGTCCGCGGGGACGTGTCCACCGCCGTCGACAACGGCCTGGCGATCCTCCGCCTGGAGAAGTCGCTCTCCCTCAACTTCGAGCACCCGCTGAACCGGCTCTTCACCGAACACGCCTGGCTCGGCATACCCTCCGACTTCGTCTACGCCTCGCTGCACTACCTGGTGACGCCCGCGATCCTGGTCTGGCTGTTCCGGAGCCGCGCCGTGCACTACCGCGCGGCCCGCACCTGGCTGATGGTGTCGACCCTGATCGGCCTGGTCGGCTTCACGCTCATGCCGACCTGCCCGCCGCGGCTGCTCGACGCCGGTCACGGCTTCGTCGACACCATGGCCCAGTACAGCTCGTACGGCTGGTGGGGCGCGGAGGCGAGCGCGCCGCGCGGTCTGGGCGGCATGACCAACCAGTACGCGGCGATGCCCAGCCTGCACGTCGGATGGTCCCTGTGGTGCGGCGTGATGCTCTGGCGGCACGGGCGTACGCCCCTGCTGAGGGCACTCGGCGTCGCCTACCCGCTGATCACCACGATCGTGGTGATGGGCACCGCCAACCACTACTTCCTGGACGCGGTCGCGGGCGCGGCCGTCATGGGGCTCGGCCTGCTGCTGACCCGGCCCGCGCTGCGGCTCTCGGGGCGGGTGCGGGCCCGGCTCGCGCCGGCCGCGCCGTCGGCCGCGCCGGTCGCGCCGCTGATCGAACCGGTCGTGCCGCTGGTCGGACCGGTCGCTTCGGCGGGCGCGTCCGGCGCTTCGGCCCCGGTTGTCAGTGGCGGATGCGAGACTTCCGCAGGTGAGCGAATTCCCCATCAGCGCGGGACCGACAGCGATCCCGCCGACGCGGACACCGGGGTCATCGGCGGCACCGGCGACACCAGCGGTGTCAGCGACACCGCTGAGACAGCGGCTCGCTGAGCTGCGGGGCCCCGCGGCCAGGCCCAGGCCGCTGGACGCCCGCGCCCTGGCCGCGCTCGCGGCCAACCCCGGCTGCCGACGGCGCGCCCTGCTGGACGGCGCGGGCGTGGACAAGTCCGCGCTCGCCCAGGCGCTCGGCTCGCCCTCGGGATACGGCCAGTCCCAGTTCGCGTTCGTACGGGGCAACGCCTTCGAGGCACGGGTCAAGGCGGACGGCGGCGCCGAACTGCTGCGCCTGGTGTACGAGCACGTCGGCGGCGGACCGGAGCCGACGCCCGGCGCGACGGCCGCCCCCGATCTCACCGCCGCGGGCCCCGAGGGCCGGTCCGCCCGTACCGCGCTCGCCCTGCGCGACGCGGCCGAGGCCGGGGGCTGGGCGCTGCTCGACCATCCGATGCTCGCGCTGGACGTCGCCGGTTCGGTCGCCTTCCTGGAGCCGGACGCGGTCGTGGTGCACCCGGACGGGCACTGGACCGTCGTCGAGATCAAGTCCTTCCCGATGATCGACGGCTCGGCGGACCCGGCCAAGGTCGGCGCGGCAGCCCGCCAGGCGGCGGTGTACGCGCTGGCACTGGAACGGGTCGCCGAGCGGGTGGCCGCGCGGAGTGCCGGGCAGGGCGGCGAGCCGGGGGCGGTCTCTCGGGGCCGTCCTCGTGTGCGTTCGCGTGTCCTGCTGGTCTGCCCCAAGGACTTCTCCAACCTCCCGACCGCGTCCGTCGTCGACGTGCGCAAACAGCTGTCCGTGACCCGGCGGCAGCTGGCCCGGCTCACTCGGATCGAGGACATCGCCGCCGCGCTGCCGCCCGGCACGACCTTCGACCCCGAGCGCCCCGCCGCCGAGCTGACGGCCGCCGTCGAGTCGGTGCCCGCCGCGTACGCACCCGAGTGCCTGGCCTCCTGCGAACTGGCCTTCCACTGCCGCGCGCGGGCACGCGCCGACGGCGCCGTGACCACGCTCGGCCGCTCCGTACGGGGCGAACTCGGGGAGTTCACGACCGTGTCCGGGGTCCTGGCGGCGGCCCGCGGCGAGTCCGGCGACCCGGACGACCCGACGGTGGGAGCCCTGCGCAGGGCGGCGGCGCTGCGCGCGGAGAGCCTGGGGGACGCGGCATGTCGCTGATCAGCACCCTCGCCCGGCTGGAGGCCGTACAGACGGGCCGGGCCCAGCCCGCGGCCACCGTGCGGCACCGCCACCTCGCCGACCGCCCGCTCGTGTTCGTCCCCCTGACGACCGCGGGCGAGGCGGGCGCGCCGCTCGGCGCCCTGGTCGGCACGGAGCGTGCCGCGCCCCGGCTGCTCGTTGTGCCCCAGCCGCGCGACCGCGACCTGCGGTCGGTGTTCCTCGCCGAGCTGGCGGAGGTCGTCCTGCCCTATGTCGACGGGTTCGCCGCGGACACCGAGCCCGCCGAGCGCAGCGAGACCGACCCGGAGACCGGCAAGCGCGTCAAGGTCGAGGTCGAGCTGTGCACCGACGCCCCGCAGCTGATCGTGCCCAGCGGGGCGGGCGTCGAGTTCGTACGGCTGCTCGGCCGGTCCATGCGGTTCAGGCGCACCGCCGACCAGGACCCGGACACGCCGTACCCCGCGCCGCCCCGCGTCCCGCTGCTCGGCCGCTGGCTGACGCACCTCGGGGAGCGGGCCAGAGTGCCCGGATCGGCCCTGCTGCTGGCCATGACGGAACTGCTGTCCCGGCACTGGGTCAGCGGCCAGTCCAGCCTGGAGGACCAGCATCTGGGCGCGCTGCTCGCCTGGATCGACCCGCCGTGCGGGGAGCTGGGCGCCGAGGCGGCCCACCGCGCCGAACTGGCCAGGGACGCCGACGGGCAGCTGCTCTGCCCGCCCGCGGGACCGGCCACCGACCCGGCGTTCGACAACAGGCTCCTGGCCCCCGCGATCGAACGCTACGACCACGCGCGCACGGCGCTCGCGGCCGCCGCCGACGGTCTGACCGCCGACCGGCGGCTGGCCGGACTCGCCGCGGCCGAACAGGAGATCCGCGCGCTCGTCGAAAGCCGTACCCGCCCTGCTTGGGACGCCGTCTGGCGCGGCCTCGACCTGCTGCGCGAGCTGCCCGAAGCCGACCGGGCCGCCGAGCGGTGGACTCGGGACCGCTGGTCGTACACCGGCCACCGGGACCGCGTCCTGGCGGGCGAACCCCCGCAGCCCCGCCACGACGACGCGGTCACCGCGGCGAACAAACTCGCCGCGCGCGAGACCGCGCAGGCCCGCCTCGACGCGCAGGAGGCGCTCGACGACCCGCTGGTGATGGCCGGCCGCCGCCTGGCCGGGGAGGCCTTCGCCGGAGAGGTGACCGAGGTGGTCATGGCGTACAGCGAGGGCAAGCGCCCCAGCCCGCGCCCGCTGGTCACGGTGCGCACGGACGACCGCCCGCACCTCGCCGAGCGGGCCAAGGTCCACCGCTCGCTCGCGGGCAAGCCCCAGTCGGCGCAGTTCGTGGCGTACGAGGCGGACGGCTCGGTGGTGCTGCGGCTGCTGGACAAGATGGGGCGGGGCAAGGAGCCGGAGGCCGGATCGGTGCCGGAGCGGGGCGAGCGGGTCTGCTGGACCCTGTTCGAGCACGCGCCGAGGGGCGGCCCCGCGCTGCCCGACCCGGAGGAGACCCCGTGGACGCACGGCGGGCCCCCGGACGCTTCCGCGGGCGGCGCGGCCGCCGTGCCGCTGCCCGACCCGGTGACCGATGAGGATGTCCTGTGAACGACCACGGAGCACACGACACGACCGGTACCGATCCAGTCGGCTTTGATCCGGGCGCCGCCGCTGACGAGGCCACCCGCGCGATCCTGCGCGACACCCTGCACGGCGCCGCGCGCGGCGTGGTCGTGGACTCACCGCCCGGCGCCGGGAAATCCACCCTTGTGGTCAACGCCGCCCTGGAACTGGCCGCGGCCGGTCGCCCGTTGATGGTGGTCGCGCAGACCAACGCCCAGGTCGACGACCTGGTGCTGCGGCTCGCCGGCAAACAGCCCGAGCTGCCCGTCGGGCGGCTGCACAGCAGCGAAGCGGATCCCTACGACAAGGCCCTGGACGACCTCGGACACGTCCGGAAGTCGGCGAAGGCGGCCGACCTCGCGGGCCTCGACGTGGTCATCTCCACCGCGGCCAAGTGGGCGCACGTCAAGGGCGTCGAGCCCTGGCGGCACGCCATCGTCGACGAGGCCTACCAGATGCGCTCGGACGCGCTGCTCGCCGTGGCCGGGCTGTTCGAGCGCGCCCTGTTCGTGGGCGACCCCGGCCAGCTCGACCCGTTCGCCATCGTCGGCGCCGAGCAGTGGGCGGGGCTCGCCTACGATCCGTCGGCCAGCGCGGTGAGCACCCTTCTCGCGCACAACCCGGAGTTGCCGCAGCACCGCCTGCCGGTGTCCTGGCGGCTCCCGGCCTCCGCCGCGCCCCTGGTCAGTGCCGCCTTCTACCCGTACACCCCGTTCCGTAGCGGCACCGACCACGGCGATCGGGCGCTCACCTTCGGGGTCGCCGCCGACGGCTCCGCGCCCGACCGGGTCATCGACGAGGCGGCCGCATCCGGCTGGGGCCTGCTCGAACTGCCCGCCCGGCACACCCCGCGCACCGACCCCGAGGCGGTCCAGGCCCTGGCCCAGGTGGTCCGCCGCCTCCTGGACCGCGGCGGCGCGACCGTCAGCGAGCGCGCCCCCGGCCCCGCGCCGCTCACGCCCGGTCGCATCGCCGTCGGCACCGCCCACCGCGACCAGGCCGCCGCGGTCCGCGCCGCGCTGGCCGACCTCGGCGTCACGGGGGTCACGGTCGACACGGCCAACCGCCTCCAGGGCCGCGAGTACGACGTCACCGTCGTCCTGCACCCCCTCTCGGGGCGCCCCGACGCCACCGCCTTCCACCTGGAGACGGGCCGCCTCTGCGTGCTGGCCTCCCGCCACCGGCACGCCTGCATCGTCGTCTGCCGCGCGGGCGTGGCCGACCTGCTTGACGACCACCCCTCGACGGAGCCGGTCCAGCTTGGTGTGACGGTCAAGTTCCCGGACGGGTGGGAGGCGATGATGTCCACTTGGGATCATTGGTCGGAGCATCGGGTGGTCTGGCGGCCG
Source organism: Streptomyces sp. O3 (assembly GCF_054788135.1). Lineage (NCBI taxonomy): Bacteria > Bacillati > Actinomycetota > Actinomycetes > Kitasatosporales > Streptomycetaceae > Streptomyces > Streptomyces sp. O3. The sequence continues at coordinate 15,359 of NZ_JBTVYK010000039.1, read as the reverse complement.
TGAGGGGTTCCGGTCGATTCCGGCCGGTCTCAGCCGGTTCCGGCCGGTTCCGGTTGGTCCAGTCGGGTCTGTGGCCAGGGGCGATAATGGGGGCGTGGCCAGGAAGAAGCGGGATGGGGAAGGCGTCGTCGAGGACGTGGACGGCGGGGTCGCCGAGCTGGTGCCGGATCCGGAGCGGGGGCGGGCCTGGACGCTGCTGGTGGACGGGGCGCCGCAGTCGCATGTGGACCTCGACGACCCGACCTACCTCGACTTCGCCTATCAGCGCAGGCTCGGGCATATCGTCGACCTGGTCATGCCGCCCGGCAAGCCGGTGCGGGCCGTGCACCTGGGCGGTGGCGCGTTCACCCTGGCCCGCTATGTCGCCGCCACCCGGCCGCGGTCCACACAGCAGATCGTGGAGCGGGACGCGGCCCTGGTCCGACTGGTGCGGCGGGAGCTGCCGCTGGACGGCGGCGCGCGGGTGCGGGTGCGGTCCGTGGACGCGCGGGACGGGCTCGCCAAGATCCCGGACGGCTGGGCCGACCTGCTGATCGCCGACGTGTTCAGCGCCGCGCGGACTCCGGCCCACCTGACCAGTACGGAGTTCCTCGCCGACGTACGCAGGGTCGTCAGGCCCGGTGGCCACTACGCGGCGAACCTCACCGACGGCCCGCCGCTCGCCCATCTGCGCGGCCAGGTCGCCACCGCGGCCGCCGTGTTCCCCGAGCTCGCGCTCGCCGCCGACCCGGCCGTGCTGCGCGGCAAGCGGTTCGGGAACGCCGTACTGCTCGCTTCCGACCGGGAGCTGCCGATCGCCGAGCTGACCCGGCGCATCGCGGGCGACCCGCATCCGGGGCGCGTGGAACACGGGCGGGCGCTGCGGGACTTCACCGGGGGCGCGGCCGCCGTGACCGACGCGGGCGCGGTCGCCTCACCGGCGCCGCCGCCCGGCGTCTTTCGGTGAGTCGCTCAGTTTTCGGCTGGAGGCAGTTCGCCCGTGGTCGCCAGTTTCGTGTACCAGCGTGCGCTCGCCTTGGGAGACCGGGTCTGGGTCTCGTAGTCCACGTAGACGATGCCGAAGCGCTTGCTGTAGCCGTACGCCCACTCGAAGTTGTCGAGCAGCGACCAGAGGTAGTAGCCGCGCACGTCCGCCCCGGCGCGGATCGCCTGGTGCACGGCGGTGAGGTGGGCGTGCAGATAGCGGATGCGGTCGGGGTCGTGCACCGAGCCGTCGGGGTTCGGTTTGTCGTCGTACGCGGCGCCGTTCTCCGTGATGTAGAGGGGGATTCCGGGGGCCTCCGCGGTGTACTTCAGGAGGAGGTCGGTCAAGCCGGTGGGGTCCACCGGCCAGTTCATCGCGGTGAGTTCGCCCGGTGCGTGATGGAAGAGGATGGATTCGGAGCCGGGCCAGGGGGAGTGCGGGCTGTCGCCGTGGCCGTCCTTGCGGGGGGCGGCGGGGGAGGTGTCGGCCGCGGCCGAGACGACCGTGGGCGTGTAGTAGTTGATGCCGAGGAAGTCGAGCGGCTGTTTGGCGGCGGTCAGGTCGTCGGCGTGGACGAAGGACCAGTCGGTGAGGTGTGCGGTGTCCGCGATGAGGTCGTCGTCGTAGGCGCCCCTCAGGAGCGGGCCCGAGAAGATCCGGTTCGCGAGTGCGTCGATGCGCCGCTGGGCCTCCAGGTCCTCGGGCGAACCGGTCAGCGGGCGGACCGCGCTGGGGTTGAGGCTGATGCCGAGCTGTGCGCGGGCGGGCAGGGCGGCGCGCAGCGCCTGAGTGCCGAGGCCGTGGGCCAGGTTGAGGTGGTGGGCCGCGCGGAGGGCCGACGCGGGGTCGGTGCGGCCCGGAGCGTGCACCCCGGAGGCGTACCCCAGGAAGGCGCTGCACCACGGCTCGTTGAGGGTGGTCCACCGTTCGACGCGGTCGCCGAGTGCCTCGGCGACGATTCCGGCGTACTCGGCGAAGCGGTGCGCGGTGTCCCGCTCGGGCCAGCCGCCGAAGGCGGACTCCAGCTCCAGGGGGAGGTCCCAGTGGTAGAGGGTCACTGTCGGGGTGATGTGGTGGGCTAGGAGTTCGTCTACCAGTTCGCGGTAGAAGTCCAGGCCGCGTTGGACGGCGGGGCCCCGGCCCGTGGGCTGCACGCGGGGCCAGGAGATCGAGAAGCGGTAGCCGCGCAGGCCGAGGTCCGCCATCAGGCGGACGTCGTCGCGCCAGCGGTGGTAGTGGTCGCAGGCGGTGTCGCCGGTGTCGCCGCCGAGTACCTTGCCGGGGGTGTGGCTGAAGGCGTCCCAGATGGACGGGGTGCGGCCGTCCTCGTGGGCGGCGCCCTCGATCTGGTAGGCGGCGGTGGCGGCGCCCCACAGAAAGCTGGGCGGGAAGCTCAGGGGCGGTTGTGGCACGGGGGTGCTCCTCTGGGTAGGGAGGGGGTGAGGTGGGTCAGCCCTTGACGGCGCCCTGCATGATGCCGCCGACGATCTGCTTGCCGAACAGCACGAACGCCAGCAGCAGCGGCAGCGTCCCGAGCAGCGAGCCCGCCATGATCACCGACTGGTCGGGGATATGGCCGTGGCCGAGCCCGGTCAGCGCGACCTGCACGGTCGGGTTCCCGGCCTGGGTCAGCGCGATGATCGGCCAGAAGAAGTCGTTCCAGGCCTGGACGAAGGTGAGCATGCCGAGCACGGCCATCGCGGGCCGGGCGGCGGGGAACACCACATGCCAGACGACACGCAGGCTGCTCGCGCCGTCCACGCGGGCCGCCTCGATGAGTTCGGTGGGCAGCGCCTGGAGGAGGTACTGCCGCATGAAGAACACGCCGAAGGCGCTGACGAACGTCGGCAGGATCACGGCCTGGAGCTGGTCGGTCCACTCCAGCTTGGCGATCATCATGTACAGCGGTACGACGCTGAGCTGCGGCGGGACCATCATCGTGCCGATGACGAGGAGGAGGAGAAGGTTCTTCAGGCGGAAGCGCAGCTTGGCGAAGGCGAATCCGGCGAGGGTGGAGAAGAGGACCGTACCGGTCGCGATGGACCCGGCGACGATGGTCGTGTTGAGCAGCGCCGCGCCCATGTTGGCGTCGGTCCAGGCGATCTCCAGGTTCTTGAAGAGGTTGCCGCCGAACCAGAACGGCGGCGGTGTCTCGGCCAGCCGGGTGTTGCTGCGGGACGCCGCGATCGCCGTCCACACCAGCGGGAACAGCGAGACGACGGAGACCAGGATCAGGACGGCGTAGGTGATCCGGCCGCCGTGCAGGGTGCGTCCGGCCCGGCTGCGGCGGGCCCTGGCCGGTTTGCCGTGCGCGGTGCGCGGCGGGTCCTGGTGCGGTTCCTCAGTCAGTACGGGCGCGGTCACGCTCCCCCCTCGCTCTTGGTCAGCCTCCGCGCGATCAGCCAGTTGACCAGGCCGATCAGCACCAGGATCAGGAACATCGCCCAGGCGATCGCGGACGCCCGGCCGAGGTGCAGATTGGTCCACCCCTGCTCGTACAGGTACAAGCCGATCGTCTGGTACTGGTGCGAGGGTCCGCCGGTGGCGCCCGAGCCGAACAGCAGCGGCTCGCCGAAGAGTTGCACCGCGCCGATGGTCGAGACGACACAGGTGAACAGGATCGTCGGCCGCAGGGAGGGGAGGGTGACGTGGAAGAACTGCTGCCAGCGGGAGGCCCCGTCCAGCGCGGCGGACTCGTACAGGTCGTTCGGGATGGCCTGCATCGCGGCCAGATAGATCAGGGTGTTGTAGCCCGTCCAGCGCCAGATCACGATGGACGACACCGCGATCTGCGAGGTCCAGGTGCCGTTCTTCCAGTCGACGGGGTCGACGCCGACCGTGCCGAGCGCCCAGTTGATCATGCCGTAGTCGCGGCCGAAGAGGAGGACGAAGACCAGCGTCGCGGCCGCCACCGACGTGGCGTACGGCGTCAGGGCGACCACCCGGAAGAACATCGAGCCGCGCAGCTTGTAGTTGAGCAGATGCGCCAGGCCCAGGGCCATCAGCAGCTGTGGGACGGTCGAGATCAGGCCGATCGTCAGGGTGTTCTGGAGGGCGTTCCAGAAGAAGTCGTCGCTCAGCAGGCGGGTGAAGTTGTGCATGCCGACGAACTCCATGGAGTTCGGGTCGGTCAGCGACACCCGGTGCAGCGCGGCCCAGCCGGTGTACAGCAGCGGGAAGAGCCCGAAGGCCGCGAAGAAGAGGAAGAACGGCGCCACATACGCGTACGGGCTCCACTTCACGTCCCAGCGGTAGCGGCGGCTGCGCCGCTCCCGTCTGCGCTGCTCACGCGGCCCGTCGGGCGGCGGGGCCGCGCCCTTCCTGAGGGAGGGCGCGGCGGTCTCGGTGTCCCGTGCCACGTGGGTCACTCGTCCAGCGCGTTGTCGATCGCCTTGACGGCGGCCTTCCAGCCGTCTTCGGGCGACGCGCCCTTCTGGTCGACCTGGAGCATGCCGACGTCCGCGAGGTTCTGCGCGATGATCAGGTCTTTCGGGCCGAGGATCTGCACGGGTGCGCCCTGGGCGGCCTTGCTGAAGATCCGGCCGATGGGCGCGCCCTCGAAGTAGGGGTGCTCGGCGTCCTTCACGGCGGGCAGGTCGTAGGCGGCGGTGGAGCTCGGGAAGCTGCCGCGCTTCTCGAAGAGCACCGCCTGCTGTGCGGGCGCGGTCAGCCAGGCGGCCAGCTTCGCGGCCTCTTCGGTGTTCTTGCCCGCCTTGGGCACGACGAGGAACGACCCGCCCCAGTTGGACGGCTTGGGCGCCTGGGCGACGTCCCACTTGCCCTCGGCCTTGTCGCCGCCCTTGTCCTTGATGTAGCCGAGCATCCAGGCGGGGCAGGAGACGGTGGCGAAGGCGCCGTTGGAGAAGGCCTGGTCCCAGGAGGGCTGGAACTGCTGGAGTTTGGCGGTCAGCCCCTCGGTGGCGAACTCGGAGGCGATGTCCCAGGCTTCCTTGACGGCGGCGCTGTCCTTGTAGACGACCTCGCCGTCCTTGTCGTAGAAGCGCTCCTCGTAGCTTCCGGTGACGGCGGCCATCACGCCGCTCGCCCCGTCCACGAAGGCGCTGTTCTCAGGGGCGTTGGCCTGGTACCGCTTGCCGACGTCCAGGTACTTCCGCCAGTCGCCCGCCCACAGTTCGCCGACCTCGTCGCGATCGGTGGGCAGCCCGGCCTGCTGGAAGAGGTCCTTGCGGTAGCAGATGCCCTGCGGGCCGACGTCCGTGCCCAGGGCGACGGTCGAGCCGTTCTGGGCGGTGCCCTGCTGCCACTTCCAGTTCAGGAAGCTGTCCTTGTCGGCGCCTGGCGCCTTGCCGAGGTCGACGAGGCGGTCCGCCTGGGTCGCGGTGACCTCGGCGATGTTGTTGACCTCCACGGCCTGGATGTCGGCGAGGCCGCTGCCGGTGCTCAGGTGGGTGAGCAGCTGCGGGTAGTAGTTCTCGTTGCGCTCGATGGACGTCTGCTTGATGACGACGTCCGGGTTCTCCTTCATGTACTGGTCGTAGAGCCCGGCCTCCTTCAGGCCGAACGTGCCGAAGACGCCGACGGTGAGCGTGGTCTTGCCCTTGCCGCCGCCTCCGCCGCCGCCCGTCGAGCCGCCGGGCTCGTCCTCGTCCTCGGCGCAGCCGGCCAGCAGCCCGGCCCCCAGCGCGGCGACGGCCGCGAGGACCACCGCCTGGCGGGACGTACGTGTCCTGTAGCGCATTGCGTCCTCTCTAGTGCCCTGACGTGCCGGTCACGGCCAACTGGCCGGTGATGCTGAGGAGTTGAAGGTGCGGCTCGGGCAGGGAACGTGCGGGTCATGAATGAGTCCGGTACGGTGGGAGCGCTCCCACTGGTGATGTGTTGAAGGGTCTCGGCTGGTCTCGGCAGTGTCAAGGGACCGTGCACGGCGAGTGTGTTCGGTTATCCGGCCGTTAGGTTGATGCGGCACGGAGGTGGCATGGGAGGGAGACGGGTGTGACGGAACACCAGGCGCGGGGTCAGGCTCGGGGCCGCGGCGCGGGGCGCGATGCGGGGCGTAACGCGGGCCGCGGCGCGGGGCGTAACGTGGGGCGGCCCACGCTTGAGGAGGTCGCCGCGCGCGCGGGTGTCGGACGGGGCACGGTCTCTCGGGTGATCAACGGCTCGCCGCGGGTCAGCGAGCGGACCCGCGAGGCGGTCGAGGCCGCGGTCGCGGAGCTCGGCTACGTACCCAACACGGCCGCCAGGGCGCTGGCCGCCAACCGCAACGACGCCATCGCGCTGGTGGTCCCGGAGCCCGAGCGGCGCTTCTTCGCCGAGCCGTACTTCTCCGACATCGTGCACGGCGTCGGGGGCGCGCTCGCCGACACCGACGTCCAGCTGCTGCTGACCTTCGCGGGCGGCGACCGGCAGCGCCAGCGGCTGGCCCACTACCTCGCCGCGCAGCGCGTCGACGGGGTGCTGCTGGTCTCCGTGCACGCCGACGACCCGCTGCCCGACATGCTGGAGTCGCTGGACCTCCCGGCCGTGATCAGCGGCCGCCGCTCCGCCGATGAGCCGCTCGCGTCGGTCGACTCCGACAACTACGGCGGCGGCCGCGCCGCCGTGCGCCACCTCGTCGAGCGCGGCCGCACCACGATCGCCGCCATCACCGGCCGCCTCGACGTGTACGGCGCCCAGCGCCGCCTGGACGGCTACCGCGAGGGCCTCGCCGAGGCGGGGCGAGCGGCGGAGGACGACCTGACGGCGTTCGGCGACTTCACCGAGGAGGGCGGCCGCCGCGCGATGGCCGAACTGCTCGCGCGCCGCCCCGACCTGGACGCGGTGTTCGCGGCCTCCGACGTGACGGCGGCCGGCGCCCGGCGGGCGCTGCGCGAGGCGGGCCGCCGGATACCCGACGACGTGGCGATCGTCGGCTTCGACGACTCGGCGGTCGCCCGTCATATGGACCCGCCGCTGACCAGCGTCCGTCAGCCGGTCGAGGAGATGGGCGCGGCCATGACGCACCTGCTCCTGGAGGAGATCGCCGCGGTCTCCGCCCACCGACCGGCGGCCTCCCGCCGCCTGGACCGCCAGCAGCTGATCCTGCCGACGGAGCTGGTGCCGCGCGCGTCGTCCTGAACGGTCCGTGCGCGCACCGTGCGTCTCGCGTGGCGGTCGCCCCGGTGGGACGATGCTGGTAGAGGCAGGAAGAAGGCGACGAAATGTCCGCGATCAAGGAAACGGTCGATATCGCCCGCCGCCCCGAAGAGGTCTTCTCGTACATGACCGATCCCTCGCATCTGCCCGAGTGGCAGGAGAGCGCCGTATCGGCCCACACGGTGGGCGACGGCCCGCTGACCGTGGGGTCGAGGTTTGAGACGGTGCGGCGGATGGGACGCCGGGAGATGCCGATGACCATGGAGGTGGTGGAGCTGGAACCGCCGAGGAGGTGGCACTTCCACGGCGTCGACGGCCCCATCCGAGGAGATGTGACGGGCACGATCGAGCCGCTCGACGACGGGGAGCGCTCGCGTATGACCTTCGAGGTCGATTTCGAGACGCACGGGATGGGCAAGGTGATCGCCCCGCTGGTCGCCCGCCCGCAGATCCGGAAGCAGCTTCCGGCTGACCAGGCGAGGCTGAAGGCGCTGCTTGAGGCGTGAGCGCCGCCCCCCCCTGGACCCAGGCGGGGTCCAGGGGCGTGCGCAGGCCCACGTTGCATGATGATGCGGAATGCTGCATAGTCTTGCCATGTCCAAGGTTCTGACCTCACTCCCCACCGGCGAACGCGTCGGTATCGCCTTCTCCGGCGGGCTCGACACCTCCGTCGCCGTCGCCTGGATGCGCGACAAGGGCGCCGTTCCGTGTACGTACACCGCCGACATCGGCCAGTACGACGAGCCCGACATCGCGTCCGTGCCCGGCCGTGCCTCCGCGTACGGCGCCGAGATCACCCGGCTCGTCGACTGCCGCGCCGGGCTGGTCGAGGAGGGCCTCGCGGCGCTCGCGTGCGGCGCGTTCCACATCAGGTCGGGCGGCCGCCCGTACTTCAACACCACGCCGCTGGGCCGTGCCGTGACCGGCACGCTGCTGGTGCGGGCGATGCTCGCGGACGGGGTGCAGATCTGGGGTGACGGCTCCACGTTCAAGGGCAACGACATCGAGCGGTTCTACCGGTACGGGCTGCTCGCCAATCCGCATCTGCGGATCTACAAGCCCTGGCTGGACGCGGACTTCGTGAGCGAGCTCGGCGGCCGCAAGGAGATGTCCGAGTGGCTGGTCGAGCACGGCCTGCCGTACCGGGACTCGACTGAGAAGGCGTACTCCACGGACGCCAACATCTGGGGCGCCACCCACGAGGCCAAGACCCTGGAGCACCTCGACACCGGCATCGAGACGGTCGAGCCGATCATGGGCGTGCGGTTCTGGGACCCGTCGGTCCGGATCGACACCGAGGACGTCACGGTCGGCTTCGACCAGGGCCGCCCGGTCAGCGTCAACGGCAAGGAGTTCGCCTCGCCGGTCGACCTCGTCATGGAGGTCAACGCGATCGGCGGCCGCCACGGCCTCGGCATGTCCGACCAGATCGAGAACCGGGTGATCGAGGCCAAGAGCCGCGGCATCTACGAGGCGCCCGGCATGGCGCTGCTGCACATCGTCTACGAGCGCCTGGTCAACGCGATCCACAACGAGGACACCGTGGCCGCGTACCACAACGAGGGGCGGCGGCTCGGGCGGCTGCTCTACGAGGGCCGCTGGCTGGACCCGCAGGCGCTGATGGTGCGCGAGTCGCTACAGCGCTGGGTGGGGGCCGCGATCACCGGCGAGGTGACCCTGCGGCTGCGGCGCGGCGAGGACTACTCCGTGCTCGACACTCGGGGACCGGCGCTCAGCTACCACCCGGACAAGCTCTCCATGGAGCGGACCGAGGACTCGGCGTTCGGCCCGCTGGACCGGATCGGCCAGCTGACCATGCGCAACCTGGACATCGCCGACTCCCGTGCCCGGCTTGAGCAGTACGCGGGCCTCGGCATGGTCGGCGCCGACCACCCGACGCTGATCGGCGCCGCGCAGGCGGCCTCGACCGGCCTGATCGGCGCCATGGACGAGGGCGGCGCCCAGGCGATCGCCTCCCGCGGCGCGGCCGCGGACGAGGAGGCGCTGGACCGCGCCGCGATGGAGTCCGGCACGGACTGAGTGCGAGGCCCCGGCGGATCCGTTCCGCCGGGGCCCGGACGGCGAAGGCCCGGACAGCGAAACGGGCTCGGCCCCCGACCTGGATCAGGTCGGGGGCCGAGCCCTCAGGGTGAGTGACGGGACTTGAACCCGCGGCCACCTGGACCACAACCAGGTGCTCTACCAACTGAGCTACACCCACCACGACCGGCTTTTTCCTGACCGGCCGAGAAAAAGTGTACAGGGTCCGAGAGGGTGCTCGCGCCACCTTTTCGCGAGGCCCGGCCAGGCCCGCGCCAGACCCGCGCGAGGGCTTCGCGGGGCCTGCCCGGAGGGTCAGTCGTCGGACAGCACGTGCTTGGCGGCGATGGCGCGGGCGGTGTCCGAGTCCGGGCCCGGCTGGGGAACGAAGATCGCCTCACGGTAGTAGCGCAGCTCGGCGATGGACTCGCGGATGTCGGCGAGCGCCCGGTGGTTGCCGTTCTTCGGCGGACTGTTGAAGTAGGCCCGCGGGTACCAGCGGCGGGCCAGCTCCTTGACCGAGGAGACGTCCACGATCCGGTAGTGCAGATAGTCCTCCAGCGTCGGCATGTCGCGCAGCAGGAAGCCGCGGTCGGTGCCCACGGAGTTTCCGCACAGCGGGGCTTTGCCGGGCTCCTTGACGTGCTCGCGTACGTACGCCAGGACCTGCTCCTCGGCGGCGGCCAGCGTGGTGCCGCCGGCCAGCTCGTCGAGCAGACCCGAGGCGGTGTGCATGGTGCGCACCACCTCGGGCATGGTCTCCAGTGCCGAGTCCGGAGGGCGGATCACGATGTCCACACCCTCGCCGAGCACGTTCAACTCCGAGTCGGTGACCAGTGCGGCCACCTCGATAAGTGCGTCGTCCGTCAACGAGAGCCCGGTCATCTCGCAGTCGATCCACACCATGCGATCGTTCATACGGCTTAGCCTACGGGGCGTTCCCGCTGGCCGGGGAGCGTCGCGTGCGCGGGTGTGTACAGATCGGAGCTCGGGTTGCCCGGTTCCGTGGCGGTCGACGCGGCCGCCGCCGCCGTCCCCGGATGCCCGTACGACGCGGCGCTGCGCCGGGTCTGCGCGGGCAGGGGGCCGGGAACGTCGGCTGGGTCACTGAGGCGGTCGTGCTGTGGGCGGTCGTGCGGGGGCCGGTCATGTGGTGGGCGGTCGTGTGGGGATCGGTCGTGTGGTGGGCGGTCACTGTGTGGCCGGTCAGCGTGCGGCCGGTCGTTCTGCGGACGGTCGTTCTGCGGCCGGTCGTTCTGCGCGCGCTCGGCTGCCGCCTTGGCCTTGTCGCTCTGCGGCCTGCGGGCCCGGTAGGCGGCCCGGTAGGTCGCGGGCGACGACCCGAGCTGGCGGCGGAAGTGCCCGCGCAGCGCGACCGGCGAGCGGAACCCGCAGCGGCCCGCGACCTCGTCGACCGAGTAGTCGGAGGTTTCGAGCAGCCGCTGCGCCTGGAGCACCCGCTGGGTGATCAGCCACTGCAGGGGAGCGCTCCCGGTGAGCGAGCGGAACCTCCGGTCGAAGGTCCGTCTGCTCATATACGCGCGCGCGGCCAGGATCTCCACGTCGAACTGCTCGTGGAGGTGCTCCAGCGCCCAGGCGACGACCTCCGCGAGCGGGTCGGCGCCGATCTCCTCTGGTAAAGACCTGTCGAGGTAGCGCTCCTGACCGCCGCTGCGGCGCGGCGGTACGACGAGGCGGCGGGCCAGTGCCCCGGCGGCCTCCGTGCCGTGGTCGCTGCGCACGATGTGCAGGCAGAGGTCGATGCCCGCCGCCGTGCCCGCCGAGGTGAGCACGTCTCCGTCGTCCACGAACAGCTCGCGTGGGTCGACGTGGACGGACGGGTAGCGCTTGGCCAGCGTCGGCGCGTACATCCAGTGGGTGGTCGCCGGACGCCCGTCCAGGAGTCCGGCCGCGGCGAGTACGAACGCGCCGGTGCACAGCCCGACGATGCGGGCGCCCTCCTCATGGGCGCGGCGCAGCGCGTCGAGCGCTTCCTCCGGCGGCGGTGAGGTGATGGACCGCCAGGCCGGCACGACGACGGTGCCGGCCCGCGCGATCGCGTCCAGGCCGTAGGGCGCGCTGAGTTCGAGCCCGCCCGTGGTGCGCAGTGGTCCGTCCTCGCCGGCGCACACCAACAGCCGATAGCGAGGCACTCCCGCGTCCTGCCGGTCAATGCCGAACACGGAGAGTGGGATGGAACTCTCGAAGATGGGCCCGCCGCCGAACAGCAGCACGGCGACGATTTCTCTGCGGCGGCGCCCGGAGAGCTGCCGCACTCCATCTGGTACGGCGGCGGAGTCGTGGCTCATGGTGCTAAGCCCCCCTCAGTGGTCGCGGCTCCTTGGTCGTGTCGCTCCTGCGCGTTGCTTCTGGAAGTCACAGCCCCTCGGTCCTACACAAGTCCCCCGCCCCAACGGTCATGATCGAATCTACTGCGTCACGCAGGGCCTCGGTGACCAGTTCAGCACCCCGTGCAATGTCGACAAGGCCACGTGGCGTGAAGCTTTCGATCACGAAGCGTGGCACTCGGGGGGTGGCACAGGGAAGTGCGCGTTTCGTCGGTGGCCGGTCCTCGTAGGGTGCGCACGCCGTCCGCGGTCCTTTCTCCCTGGTGGACAGGAGGGCGGCGAGCCATCCGAGCACGAAAATCGCGCCCTTCGGACTTTGGCTGAAAACCATCGGAGTGTGAGGGCGGAACACGTCGGCGTCCGGCGTACCTCGGGTGCTCCGCCGACCGTTCCCCAGGCGCTGGCGCGAAACCGTACGCGGTTGAAGTACGTGGTTGAAGACTGGATGACACGCGTCGGTCAAAAGGCTGTACGACACAGCAACCGTTGCCATATCGGCGCGTGCTCGGGCATGCTCCCCGAGGCGCTGCGGGAGCCTCCCGCGAGCTGGGCGGGAGAGGAGTGTCGCCGTACCCTTGGGGGTATGGGCTTGGGAAGATGATTCCCGGACATGGCAGCGCCGCCAGCGTCACCGCCGCCCGAGAACGCCCCTTCCATAGAGGACTCCTTCAGCCGAGACACCCATGGCCGGTCACGAATTCCCCGAACCCGCTGACCGCAAGCGACAGGTCGCCGACTCCACGGCCGACCCCCTCGCGGCGGAACAGCCACGCCAGTCCTGCGACCCCGCCTTCCGGCACGGCGTCGTCGTCGGCTTCGACGGCTCGACCTCCAGCGGGCGGGCCCTGTCGTACGCCATCGGTATGGCCAGCCGCTCCAGCTCCGGGCTGATCATCGTGCATGTCGCCAACCGGCTGCCGACCACCGTCTGGGCGGGCTGCGAGCCCCCCGTCTTCGTGGACGTCCCCGACCACCGCACCGAGGTGCTCGGACTCGAACTCGCCTGCGCCGACTATCTGGGCGACGTGCCCTGGGTGCTGGTCGAGCGCGGCGGGGACATCTGCCACGAACTCGAGGAGGTCGGCCGCGAGTACGAGGCGGACGCGATCGTCGTCGGCTCCACGCACGGCGTCGTCGGCCGGATCTTCGGCTCGGTGGCGGGGCGGCTCGCGCGGCGCGCGCGGCGGCCGGTCGTCGTCATTCCGTGAATTCCGTGATGTGCCTGGTCATGCCGGTACGTTGAGCGGAAAACTACCCGTGCGTAGAGGTGGTTTGCTCCCCTGCGAAGGGTAGATACGGGTGGCTGGAACACCGCGAACACGTGAGAGCGAGCTGCCCACCGGGGGGTGACGGCCACCGGCTGCGGCAGCGGCGCGGCCGGAGGGAATGGGCGACCTCCGGCCGCCGGAGGAACAACCCCCTGTGCGGCGTGGTGGCACGCACAGGGGGTTGTTCGCGGGGTGGGGTCACTCCACGGTGACCGACTTGGCGAGGTTGCGGGGCTTGTCGATGTCGCGGCCCATCGCCAGCGCCGTGTGGTACGCGAACAGCTGCAGCGGGATGCCCATCAGGATCGGGTCCAGCTCGGTCTCGTTCTTCGGCACCACGATCGTGTGGTCGGCCTTCGGCTGCTCCTGGTGCGCGACCGCGAGGATCCGGCCGCTGCGGGCCTTGATCTCCTCCAGCGCCGCGCGGTTCTTCTCCAGCAGATCGTCGTCCGGCACGATCGCCACCGTCGGCAGCGCGGGCTCGATCAGCGCCAGCGGGCCGTGCTTCAGCTCGGACGCCGGGTAGGCCTCGGCGTGGATGTACGAGATCTCCTTGAGCTTCAGGGACGCCTCAAGGGCCACCGGGTAGCCGCGCACCCGGCCGATGAACATCATCGACTTGGCGCCCGCGTACTCCTCGGCCAGCTTCTTGATCTCGCCCTCCTGCTCGAGGATCGCCGCGATCTGCTCGGGCAGCTTGCGCAGGCCCGCGATCAGGCGCTTGCCGTCGGCCACCGACAGGTCGCGGATACGGCCCAGGTGCAGCGCGAGCAGCGCGAACGCGACCACCGTGTTGGTGAAGCACTTGGTGGACACCACACAGACCTCGGGGCCCGCGTGCACGTACACGCCGCCGTCGGTCTCGCGGGCGATCGCCGAACCCACCACGTTCACCACGCCGAGGACCCGCGCGCCCTTGCGCTTGAGCTCCTGTACGGCGGCGAGCGCGTCGTACGTCTCACCGGACTGGGAGACCGCGACGTACAGCGTGTCGGGGTCGACCACCGCGTTGCGGTAGCGGAACTCGGACGCGGGCTCGGCGTCCGCGGGGATACGGGCCAGCTCCTCGATCAGACCGGCGCCGATCAGACCCGCGTGGTACGAGGTGCCGCAGCCCAGGATCTTCACCCGGCGGATGGTGCGCGCCTCGCGCGCGTCCAGGTTCAGGCCGCCCAGGTGCACCGTCGAGAACCGGTCGTCGATCCGGCCGCGCAGCACCCGGTCGACCGCGTCGACCTGCTCGGCGATCTCCTTGTGCATATACGTGTCGTGGCCGCCCATGTCGTACGACTCGGCCTCCCACTCCACGGTGGTCGGCGAGGCCGTCGTACGGGAGCCCTCGGTGGTGTACGTACGGAAGTCGTCGGCCTTGATGGTGGCCATCTCGCCGTCGTCCAGGGTGACCACCTGGCGGGTGTGCGAGACCAGCGCCGCCACGTCGGAGGCGACGAACATCTCCTTCTCGCCGATGCCGAGCACCACCGGGGAGCCGTTGCGGGCGACCACGATGCGGTCGGTGAAGTCGGCGTGCAGGACGGCGATCCCGTAGGTGCCCTCGACGTGCCGGAGCGCCTCGCGGACCTTCTCCTCCAGGGTCGGCGCCTGGGAACGGGCGATCAGGTGGGTGAGCACCTCGGTGTCGGTCTCGGAGAGGAACTCCACGCCGTCGGCGACCAGCTTGGCGCGCAGCTCGGTGGCGTTGTCGACGATGCCGTTGTGGACGACGGCGACCTTGTTCTCCGGGTCCAGGTGGGGGTGGGCGTTCTCGTCGGACGGGGCGCCGTGGGTGGCCCAGCGGGTGTGGGCGATGCCCGTGGTGCCCGCGAAGCGCTTGGGTACCTTGGCCTCCAGGTCGCGTACCCGGCCCTTGGCCTTGACCATCTTCAGGCCGGGGGCCTTGGGCCCGGTGATGACCACACCGGCCGAGTCATAGCCCCGGTACTCCAGGCGCTGCAGCCCTTCGAGGAGCAGCGGCGCCACATCGCGCTTACCGATGTATCCGACAATTCCGCACATAGGTGATTCCCCTTAGTCCCTTTGGTGGAGAGCGAGTCGTGAAGCTAGCCGTAGACGATGCGGCGCAGCTGCCGCAGGGAGAGCTCGGGCGGCGCGACCGCGCGGTACGCGAGGTCCGCCGCGATCCGCTCGAAGATCGCCGTGTTCACCAGGCCCTGGCCCTGGAGCTCGCGGTGGCGGCGGCGGACGAACTCCTCGGTCGTCTCGTCGAAGTAGGCGAGGACGTCCTGGATCACGCGCAGGGCCTCGCCGCGCTGGAGCGGCGTGGAGCGCGTCAGGTGATCTACAAGGTCGTCGTGCACCCGACGATCCTGTGCGATCGGCGCGCCATTCGCAAGAAACCTGCCCGGATTCGGGCAGGA
Organism: Streptomyces sp. O3; assembly: GCF_054788135.1. Classification (NCBI taxonomy): domain Bacteria; kingdom Bacillati; phylum Actinomycetota; class Actinomycetes; order Kitasatosporales; family Streptomycetaceae; genus Streptomyces; species Streptomyces sp. O3. The sequence goes on along the minus strand of NZ_JBTVYK010000039.1, from coordinate 265 downwards.
TCATGGCAATGTCGTGCCATGGGGGTGCGGGATCGGCCCTCTGGGGGCGGTTCAGGGGTGCTTCGGAGGCGCTTCAGAGGCGCTTCAGTACGGCCTGCTTGGCTGTCGCGAACTCCTCGTCCGTGAGGATTCCGGACTGGTGCAGCTCCCCGAGCTCCCGCAGCCGACGCAGCAGGGCGTCATGGTCGTCGCCGCCCGGTCCGGGCGCGGAGGCGGACGCGGGCTCGGAGGCGGGCGCGGACGCCAGCGCGGCCCGGCCGTCGGC